>CAXCBS010000163.1:0-3005 GCA_963980845.1 uncultured Candidatus Peregrinibacteria bacterium
GCGATATTTTACGAAGAATTAGAGGGAATAGGCAGGGGCCATCTATTGAGCCAAGCTTACTTAATACGAAAGGAGAAATTGATAGAGAAAGAATGGTGTTTAGATTTGTGTTAACAGATATGGCAGCTTTTGTAACGTAATCTGAGTAAAAAAATGCCTCTTTGCAGATTGAGGTAATCTAACGGGACGTGTTTATAATATATAATTGCTTTTGAAGGCCCAGGCAGGGGGAATCGAACCTATTTTATGCTAGACGTCTAACATGAACCCAACCTTCCGGTTAACTGCCGACTGCTCATTCCAACGAGCTATGCCTGGATAATGAATTAAAAGATGGTTAGTAAAGTTAATATTCCAAAGCCCCCAATAACCATTCCAGAGGCTTTATTCGATAAAGAAAGAACTTTGTGAGAGAACTTGTGGCTTAAATGATCTATGCCTGTGCAGAGGATTAAGTACCAGATAGATGAACCTAAAAATGCGCCTAAAACAAAAAGTGATATAGATGACATAATTTCAATTTTCAAAGCACCAAACACGGCCATAAAAGAAAGAATTGTAGCTGGGTTAATAATTGTTAGGATAAAGGTTGAAAAATAGTCCTTTAAGTAACTTTTTGTGCTGGTAGGTTTTTTAGTAGGAGATATTTTGGTTGTAAAAGTTTTTATTCCTAAATAGAGTAAAAACAAACCTGAAATTAGGAAAAATAATGTTTTGTAGTCACCTAAAAAATCAATGATCAGGGCCGCCCCTAGGCCAGCAAGCATGGCATATAATCCGTCTGCGGTTGCCGCGCCCAGGCCTGATAAGAAGCCTGACATTTTCCCTGATTTTATGGTCCGTGAAACACATAGCATGGCGATAGGCCCGATGGCAGCGGCGATTGAAAATCCGATGATTAAGCCTTTGATGAGTACTGATTCCATAATGAGTGAAATTATTGGCTCCCGGGGCAGGATTCGAACCTGCGATATCCGCGTTAACAGCGCGACGTTGTACCACTCAACTACCCGGGAATAGTGACAGGTCTTGATTCTATTGAAATTTGTTGTAAAGTCAACAACAAAGAGTGAAGGGTTGTATGTATATTGAGTTGATTAACAGGTTTTATTTCTGTATAGTATACGTGTTGTCATTATAACAACAACAATCATGTCAAATGGTTTGCTTAAAAAATTCGGCCTAACAGAGAATGAGTCCAATATATATTTATTTCTGTTGGAATTTGGCGAAACTATCGCCAGTATGATTGGTAAAAGATTGGGGATAAAAAGAGTTAGTGTCTATCCGGCGTTAGAGTCACTCACTAAAAAAGGGTTAATTCATTCTTATACAAAAAATAAAGTTAACTATTTTGAGGCTGTTAATCCAGAGGAGTTAGTGAATATTTGTAAGGGAAGAGTTGAGGTTGAAATTTCACGCCAAAAACAGGCCGAGGCTATTTTGCCAGCTTTGAAAAAGATTGAAGAAAAAAGAGCTAAGCCTGTATTGGAGCTCAAAGGGAAAATAAAATACTATCAAGGATTAGAGGCTGTGAAAAACCTTATTAACGAAACTTTAGAGGAAGGTGAAAAGGAGCAATTATGCTTTGGGTTAAATAAATACCACACCGATAATTTATGGGATGAATGGGAAGGTTACACAAAAAAACGCGCTTCAACAGGAATGAGCGTTCGCAGTATTCAGCCGGACACCAAGCCTGCTCGAGAGTATAAAAGTCGCGACAAAAGTGAGTTACGCCAGACTTTGCTTGTCCCGCGCAAAAAATACCCAGCCCATTGCGAGCTAAATATTATCGGTGACATGATTGCTCTTTTTACCGCGCATGGTGATCAGCCGACCGGGACCAAAATTTACAACAAAGACATGGCCGAGGTTTTGCGAAGCTTGTTTGAATTAGCTTGGGAGAGGGCAGAGGAGTATGACAAAAAACTATAGTTCTTTGCTGGATGAGTCAATTTTCCAAACCCCCTTTTCCCGAAAGCCCGGGATAGTTTGACGGTGCGCCGCATTAATCAATCCCGAAAGAGATTTCTCATTATTTTTTGAATATTCCGCCAAAGTTATAATCTCCCCACCCTTCAAATAGGCAATTCTTTTATTAAGCGATTCTGTAACCGCCAGCGCAATAGTTTTTTCCATTCGTTTGGCTGTTTTTGTCATGTCAAAATCTTGAAAAGACTGGTAATAAGTATTTTTTTCCTTATTTCGAATAATTACCGGCGGAAATCCCAGTCGCATGAGTTGAGAATTAATCAAAACTCGTCCAATTCGTCCATTACCATCTAGGAAAGGATGAATGTTTTCGAATTGGAGATGAAAAAGAGCAATTTTATCCGAAAAATACATATCAGGATCACTCTCATAATCAATCAGCGCAGACTCAATCATGATTTGGACCTGTTCCGGTGCCGGCGCAATATGTGTTCCCACACGTACGTATTCTCCTTCTTGCCGAAAACGCCCCGCGATCTTATCGTCAATATTTGAAATCAACATTTTGTGCAGGAGTAAAATCAAGTCAGAAGTGAGTTCTTGTTGATGATTACTACTGATGTACTCCGATACATGAGCTAGATTTTTGGCCTCAAAGACCTCGCGTAGTGACACGTTTCGAGATACTTCCATTTCGAGCAGGATTTTTTCAGTTTCCTTAAGAGTTAAGGTGGAGTTTTCAATCGCATTAGAGTTGTAAACGTTTTCCGAAAGCTCAGCCTCTGCGATTAGTTGAAGAAGTGATTCCTTGCCACCGCGCAGTAAGTTGTACTCTTTTTTTAGAGTTTTAATGCGGTCGCGGATTGGTTTAGTCGTAGCCATGGCTCCATGGTAGCAAATTTACACTTTTTTGTCAATAAGTAGTGAATTAGCTACAGAAAAGACGTAAATTCACGCTTTTTCAATAAAAAATAGTGATTCTAGGATTTGTGCACGCGCACAAATCTTAGCCTGAAAACCCAAAATAGCCAAACACAAGCGCAATGGCGATTATCAAAACGCCCATCCAT
>CAXCBS010000164.1:0-2997 GCA_963980845.1 uncultured Candidatus Peregrinibacteria bacterium
GCTGGAGGGATTTTTGGAGCGACCCTTGGCCTTTTTGTCGGCCTTGTCTTCGTTCCCGGGATTCTGACCTGCTGCGCCTGCCTCATTGTGCCGATTCTTATCTCGGTCCGACGCTTCCAGGTCGCATCCGGGATAAGATACCCCTCGTGCACCGACTAACTTGGGAATGGTAGCTCTAAGCTGTCCGCCGCTAAGTAGTGGAACAGCTCCACCTTAACAGTACGGGAAGGGATGATTTTTTGGCTCGCTAAAGCGATCCTTTTAAGATTCCCTTTTCCCGTTCTTTAACGGAATTTATTTATTTTCAGGTTATTACCTATTGACAAATGAGTTTTTTTCGATATACTTAACCCCTTACCTAGAGACGGAAACTTTAAATAGCCTTACATGACTACGCGAACTCGTCTCTCGATAATTGTTCTTTTCCAACTGACTTTGACCGCTTCGACACCACTCGTTTCAGGCGAATTGGCAGCTCGTGAAGCCCTCACTTCAAACTTTTTTAGCGCTCCCCTCGAGGTCTCCAACCTTGAGGTGCAGGGAGATGCTGATGCCACTACCTTGGAGTGGTGTTCGAATCTGGTCGCCCAAACTTTGGCAACTCTGCCGGCAGAACATGCCAGTGCGGTACATAATTTAACTCTCACTTTTGATCCTGACGCTCGTCGCGGTCTCGGTGGTGATAATACTGTTGTACTACGCTGCGTGAACATGACGGCTCAAGAGTTAGTCGCGGTTTTAATTCATGAGATTGGCCACACCGTTGATACTGGCTTGATCGAAACTGAATCAGGTGAAGCTACGCTTTTCCTAGATCGCGGCACTCCGGTTTACGACACTGATCCTAGTTTAGAGTTTTACTCTGCTAGCTGGATCGACGAGGAAACCTGGTACGGATCTAAATGGAATTTTGTCTCTGGTTACGCCAGATCAAATCCTTACGAAGAGTTTGCTGAAAGTTACGTTTTATACGTTTTAAATGGTCAACTTTTCCGCAAGTATGCGACAGAAAAACCGGTACTTGCTGAGAAGTATGATTATTTAAAAGAAGTAGTGTTTGAAGGGCTAGAGTATGACTTGCCTCAAACCACTTCTAAAGGCGCTACCACTAGAGTTTATGATGTTACGCGCCTAGACTTTGATTTGGAGTCCTTTCTTGCCCTAAGGGGGCAGGAAGATTCATAATTTATAATCTAGAGGGTTACTCGGTTTCGACTTGGTAATTCCTGCAGATTTCTCTGAAAAACCCCTGACTCAAGGGAGGGCGGGGGTTTTTCTTATACACGAGAGGGAACCTGGGGTTCCCCCTCGTGAGCTCCCCCTCCTAGCTGATGCTCGCAAAAACCAAAGCTCGCTAAACTTCGTAAAATTTCCCTCGGGGCCCACGAGACCCGTAGGAAAAATTTTACTACGTGAGCTCACTTTATTTTTACTCACGCTTTAATAGTATTGGTTGAATTTGTAGGTTTTAGCCTAGATTGATATCCCCGTTAGCATAAAGAATCAGCACAATACCAAGGGCGATCATAACTAAGCCGGTAACCAGGCGCATCCATTTTTTGTAATCACCTTTCCATTGATCAATACGGGTAACACTTAGTGTGGTGTAAACCATAATTAGAATAACAAGGAGCGGTAATACAAAAATGAAATTATAAAGAGCGAGGTACCAGAAAGCGACTAGATTAAAATCCTTAGCAAGCAATGAGGTAATGGCAAGATATGGCCCTCCAGTACAAGGTAACTCCACGGCCGCCACGAGCACCCCAAGCAAAATAACTCCTGGAATACTGGCTTTTTCAGCGTACCTTTTAATGCGAGCAACCTGGCTTTTAGGAATAGTGAGGGAAATTCCTCTTCCATACCAATAAAAATCTTTAACCTCGATAAGACCGAGAACAATCACCAAAATACCAGCGGCAATGGCTACTCCATCGGCAATGTTTAGTTTTTGAATAAAATACAAAAGACCAAGACCGGCAATAAAATAAGTCACATAAACCACAGTCAGGTAAACCATGCCCACAAATAGCATGCGTTTTTTGTTGTGAGTAAGAGAGAGAAGAGTTGAAATAAGAAGTACTAGCACTCCAATTGCGCAGGGATTGATTGAATCCACCAAAGCGGTGGTGATAACAGTAATTAATTTTACATCCATGATTTAAATTTGATTATTCAGTAGTAGGAACTTCGGGTACTGGACAGCCAGTGATTTCGCTAAGAGTTTCAAAAGATTGTACTCCGCTCCAAGCGCGGCCATCAGAGTATTTCCAAGTTGGATAAGCTTCGATCCCTTCAGCAAGACAAACGTCTGGTTGACCAGCTGGGTCACGTGGGTCGCATTCGACGTAATTTAAACTATGAACTGCGTCACCGAACATTTTTTTCTGATCAGCACAGTGTCCGCACCAGAACGCACCGTAAAGAACTAAGCCTTCGTCATTTAAACATTGCGCAAACTCGTCATAACTTTCGCCGCCATCAATGGGTGCGGCGCAACCGACTAACATAATCGCGCTTAGTAAAAATCCAATAAAAAGTTTTTTTGACATGTTTTAAAAAGTTAACAAAATTCACAGACGTTGGGGTTTTTCTTTTTCCCTTCGTCTATGGTGCTCAAAATGCTGAGCATCATAAAGATATCAATAACAATAATTATCTGTTGAGCTAAGCAAAAAATACAGATTGCCTCAAGAACAAACAGTTCGATGTAGGTCAAGTAGCCGGAGAATAAAACCCCTGCCGCGGTTACCCCAAACATAATCCACATTAATCGAATCGGTCGAAGAAATTTAAGGTATTTATAAAACTTCATATCACGGGTCAGCGCAATGGCTGATCCAAACAAAAACAAATAGGCCATTAATCCTAAAATTGCCACTGGCACACCGAACAATTCAGCGTACGAGCTCTTGTTCACAATATCGCAATTAAAGGTGTCGCTTAGAGATCGGAAGAGCGTCGTGTAGGGAAAGAGTGTAGATCTCGGTGGTCGCC
>CAXCBS010000165.1:0-2995 GCA_963980845.1 uncultured Candidatus Peregrinibacteria bacterium
TAAAGCGGCGTTAAATAATCCGCATATTTTTCAGGATTCCAATAAAGATATTCTCCTTCCAGCCGAAAACCCAGCCATTCAATCACAAGATCTCGCCCTGGCCCTAGCGCCAATAACCGAGATGGGCACATTGCGCCGGCTTGTTGCCAGTTTTGAAACTGCGGGTGTTTTTGCCAATCATTTTCAAAAAACTTATAAAGCCCCTGCAAATCAGAGTAAAGCGAGCGCACTACAGTAGGCTCCAAAAACCGCACTTGTCTCCAAATGTCGTGGGGAATTAATTCCGGGTTAGGGGACGGGTGCAAAGTCCCAGGCGGGGGTGAGGTGGGGAGCATTAAGGTGAATTAATGTGAATCAAATTTTGGAGCGCATCATAGCACGCCTTGCCTATTTTGACCAAAATCCCTACAATCAAGCCACGTTTTAAGAAGTTATATGCCGAGATTCATCGTAGAAGGCGGACACGCACTTAACGGCACCGTAAAAATTAACGGTTCCAAAAATGCCGCCTTACCAATTCTAGCTGCCACCCTACTAACCAAGGACGAATGTACCTTGCGAAATGTTCCAAACATTTCTGACATTCATGCTTTTTTAGAAATTCTAAAAGGCCTTGGCGCTGAATTTGAATACTCGCGCGGCACACTACGCATTCAAACTGCCAAAGTTGGCACTATTCATGCCCAAAAAGAGCTCGTCCAACAGATGCGCGCGTCAATCCTCCTACTAGGGCCACTCTTGGCCCGCAAAGGCGAAGCTGAAATGGTTTTCCCCGGAGGTTGTGTGCTTGGAAAGAGGTCAATCCACGCCCACACTCACGCCTTAGAAATGCTCGGCGCCACTATCGAAGACACAGCAGACGGAATCCGCGCCACGGCCACAACCTTGCACGGCACGAAAATCATCATGGCTGAATCAAGTGTCACTGCCACCGAAAACGCCATCATGGCCGCGGTGCTCGCTAAAAACACCACCAAAATCCACTGGGCCGCCATGGAACCACATGTTCAGGATCTCTGCCATTTCTTAAATTCCATGGGCGCCCAAATCCGCGGGATAGGCACTCACACCCTCTTTATCGAGGGCGTCTCGCATCTCCACGGAACAGATTACGAAATCACTTCAGACTATCTCGAAGCCGGCACTCTTGCCCTAGCCGCCGTCCTGACGCGCGGCACTGTTACTCTTGAAAATATTATCCCCGATCATCTCGACAGTTTTTGGCAAAAACTAGACGAAGTTGGCGCTAATTTCACACTTACTGAAAATTCCGCCACTTTCAAACCACTTAAAACCAAACATTTCAAACCAGTTGAGCAACTCAAAACCGCGGTTTTCCCAGGTTTTGCTACTGATCTTCAGGCTCCATTTACTGTGCTACTCACTCAAGCCGACGGCACGAGCAAAATGTTTGAGACTCTTTTCGACGGTCGTTTAAATTACCTCTACGAACTAGAAAAAATGGGCGCAAAAGTTGAAATTCACAATTCACACCAAGCCACAATTCAAGGCCCTACACCCCTTAAAGGTAGCAATATTGTAAGCTGTGATATTCGGGCTGGTGCCGCTATGGTTCTGGCAGCCCTTACGGCCGAAGGTGTTACTAATATCAGCGACATTCGTTACATAGAACGCGGCTACGAAAATCTTCACGAAACACTCAACAACCTTGGTGCCAAAATTACTCGCAAAACTCCCTCCAAATAACCTGTAATAAAATCACTATCCCATCGTTTATTAAATTGTAATCATTTTTCTAACCTTTTTAGTATGAAAAAATCAGTAACTTTATTCGCTGCCCTGCTTTTAGTGGTTTTTGCCACTGGCTGCACAATTAATGTTGACGTTGAGGAGGACGATTTAGACACCTTAAATGAGGTGTTAGATGAGATTCAAGGGGATCACGATAACGACCAAGATGGCGACATCGACGCTGACGATGATAAGGTCGACCTTGAGGTTGTCACTGATGACGATGACGACTCAATTGAGCCCACTGGTGCCCTTGACGGCCCAGTTACTGTAACTGTCGAAGAAGGAGAAAACATGAACGAATATTTAACCTACCTTAAACGCACTGCTTACGAAGAAGATTGGTTTGATCGCGATTCAGGCACTTGTCAGTATTTTTACGAAATGAAAACTGATGAAAGTTTTCCGGTAACTGTTGAAGATTTTGAAGATGAAGGAGTGCAAAGAACTATCCTTGAAACTATGGATGATAAGGAACAGGCCGGCGCTCTTATTGCCCAAATGGTTGATTATTTAGAAGGCTCAGAAAAAAACGCTTACCAGTTTTGTTCTGGAAGAAACGGAGTTTTTGTGATTTTTGGTGAAAGCCATACTTCAGTTACTCTAACTGTTTGGGACGAAGAAGAATTAACACTTGAAGAATTAGAAACTTTTGATGGATTAATTGATCTAAGTTACTCATTTGAAACAGATGCTATCGGAGCGAAAGCCATTATGATGACAGGTTACGGTGATGCTGGCCATCTTTCTTGGAACTATTTCTTAATTAATACTAGGAATAATAGTGTGCAAAAAGTAGAAAGTTGTAATGGATCCTCATCCAGCAGTGGTGAAAATGGCGAATATCACGATCAATTTACATTTGAATGTGAAATGGAATACACCGGATAATCCGGGCCATACATTATTCGAATTCGACCGTTTAAATCGTTTCGTTTTACTTGGACTCCCAGAGACCCTAGATTATCTAGGGTCTTTTGGTGCGGGTGGTCAAATTGGTTGTCTTTGCCTACTTGAATCACCACTACTTCTGGCGCCACTTCGGCCAAGAAATTATTGCCAGTTGCGGTTCGGCTGCCGTGATGTCCGGCTTTTAAAACCTGCGCCCGAATATCTAAATTAAGTAGCAACTCCTCAACTTCGTGCTCTGCATCGCCAGTTAAAAGAAGCGAAAAATCATCATAGCTCACCTTCAAAACAATCGAACTATTATTGATATTAGAAAATTCCTGCCCCGCCACAG
>CAXCBS010000166.1:0-2989 GCA_963980845.1 uncultured Candidatus Peregrinibacteria bacterium
CCTCTACTAATCTCTCATAAATAGTCACTAATTCTTCTAAAAGCTCTGGATAATCAAGCAAATCTTTAAAATTCTTAGGCAATTCAGACACCTCTTCGTCAGCTGAAGGATATTCTTCCTCATACTGTGTAATCAAACGGTCAAAAACCGCAGTCGTTAATTGTTGGCCATCACTGTACTCAGCAAATGCTAATTGATCCATTGGGGAGTGGATTAAATTGAAAAAAGGAGATAAACTTATACCACCTAAAATTTGTTGTCAATTGTAACTCTTCCCCCTCAACCCAAGTTCGGATATCGCACTTCAGGGTGAACCATTCAAATTCTCTATGACTCATACTGGCTAGAAAGCCATCTTTGTCTTTCTTTTAATTGCCCCTGAAATTCTTGATTCAATAAGCTTGCCATTTGCTCAAGAACATCTGGAGAACAGAGTGAGCTCACTTCTTCATAATCGGGCGCAACTTGTACATAATAGAGTTGATTCTTAAAAACAATCCTACCATCCTCAACTTGATATGGTTCTGCCTTATATTTTTCTTTTGGTGGGATATGAAGCATAACAGGAGTGTTCGTATTTGGATTAGCCATCATAAAAGAGTCAGCTAACCCCCTACTCGATCTCTCACCATCTTCTGAAACAGATACTCCCATTTTATCATTGGATGCTACGTTTTGCCGCATAATGAAATCAAGAGCAAAGGTTGCACGAATAGCCTCCTGCCTATCTGTAAATGACAATGAAATACCCGACTCTTTAGGAGAATCTTCGTATTTCGAAAAAATACATACATCATACGTATGTTCCCCTTCTTCATTCACCAATCTTTTCAAAACAACCATCCCTAATATTAGCTTATTTTCTTCGACAGAGAACTCAGGTTTTTGACCCATTTTCTCTCCTGTAAAAGCTGGCCCTCTCCCTACATGATTCCTGTAATCAAAAGACATCCCATCCAAATCTAAAGCACCTATAAACTCTTCTATTTCTCTTGTTTCTTGTTCGCTAAACGGATAAAGCTGAGCGCTAAAATCGTCTTCCAATCTTTCTAATTCTTGTTTTCGCTCTACGACCTCTCCATCAGTTGCATCTCTAAAAGAATCTTGCCGAACCTCGCTTTCTATAGGGTCAGAAGGATTATTAACTCCCCCTGTTTCATTAACACTTCCCGGAGTAAGTTCTGAAGATGAAGAAGGTTTAAGAAATAAACAACGGTTGGATTTCCACTCCATGATTGGTGACTTTTTATTTTTATTGAACATTTTAGTTTTGATTAATTCTACATCCCTTAATTATACCTTATTAAGCAAAAAGCGTCAAGAAGGCAAGCCTCCTTCAGGCCCTCCTTCGGCAATTCTCGATCCAAATACATCCCCATTAATTTAAACCTCATTCGCGTCCATACCTTTTACAACCAACCCAAAACAAGGGTTCTCACAAGTTTCACATTCTTTCATCAAAGCTCCTCTAAATTTAAATACCTCATCACTAATCTCGGAAACACCTTCGGCCACAACAGTGTCACTTAACACCGTCCCAAAACCCTCTTTCAAAGGTTTATAAAACCCACCTTCTACCAACTTCGCGCGGTCACTTTCAAATCCTGGGTGAAATTTAATATGACGAATCCTGTAATCACCATCAAAAACTAAAATCGATCCAAAAACGCCTCTACTACCTCCCACAACAACAACTCTATCTAAAATTGGATGTAAATCATCTCCAACTTCCAACAAGGGCATCCCTTTTTCTAACCCTTTAAAAGGAGCCTCTAAACGACCACATTGCTGATCTGAAGTACACAACATCCTCTCCGCCACATTCATAAGCCCACCGGGAGTAAGAACCATCCCACTTTTCAAGCCGCCAGTAACACTACCTATTTCATCCGGTTCAGAATCCTTAAAAAAACCATGTCCCGCAGAAAGAGACTTCCAATAAGGGTCAACATCACGCCGCTCATGCGGCAACTCAACATCATACATAGTTTTAAGATCTCGAAACCTTCCATCATTACCTTTAGTATGACTAACCATTAAAGATTCTTCTAACCCAGGAATACCTAAAAGATCTTCATCTACTCCCTTCAAATTCCGTTCTCTTATAGCTTCTTTAAATTCAAACAACATAAAACCATTCAACTTTAAATCTTCAATTTCAATACCAAAAACATCCATTACTATCTCTCTCGCTCCCTCAACATATCTATCAAAACCATTCATGCCGTCTCCTACAGCATTAGCCGCACTAATTTTTTTACTACTAGCTTCTAGTAAACATACAAGGTCTTGATACTTTTCAGGATCTAAACATTCCTCAAACGTCGCTTCAAATCCAAAAAATCTAAATGCTTCCCCAATCGTCGGATAGATTTCTTCCTCATCTCGAAAAAATGAAGAATTAGGCCTAAAAACATGCTCATCCCAATTAGAACAACTTGCCAAAAAATTTTCCTTTGAAGCTTCTCCCATCATAAATAATTGCTCAATAAATCCCCTAACCTTAGACAAAACAAATAAATACTTCCCAATATATACATCACCAGCTTCTCCCAAAAACTGCTTCGCATTATCTTTGGACGCTTCATAAACCTCTTTAACATCAGAAACTTTTACCCCCAAAGATCCAGAGTAAAAAACTTCCAACGTTTTACGCAAAGCAACCAAATTTTCTAAAAACCTTAACTCTCGCGGAAATTTTCCACCTTTCTCTTTATGCTGAGAATAAGCAATTACAGAAGCTAATTTATAAACATTTGTTTCTGCATGAGCAGGGAGTGCTGTTGTAATAGCAAAAGGTTTCACCCCAAATTCTTGAAACGCAAACTTAATTCTCTCCAAAGCATCTGGATGAGACAACGGATCTCCCATATCCCAAAAATGCATACGCATCGCACCACGAACCAATCGATCACTAGCCTCATGCCCATTAACAACTCTTCCTACAATTTCTTCTTTTTCCTTCATAAAATGTTTTTCCTGCTCAATT
>CAXCBS010000167.1:0-2988 GCA_963980845.1 uncultured Candidatus Peregrinibacteria bacterium
TTATTAGACGCCGGCTTAGTCAGCGATGTGGCTGATTTATTCACTCTTACCAAAGAAGATTTTTTATCTCTTGAATTATTCCAAGAAAAGCGAGCCGAAAACACGCTAATTTCCCTAGAAAAAGCTAAAAACCAACCTTTGCATCGTTTCATTTTTGCCCTGGGAATTCGTCATGTGGGCGAGCAAGCTAGCGAACTTATTGCTAATTTTATTCAAGACAAAATGGCTCTTCAGGAAATGACTCTTTCCGCAGTCGGGGAGTTTTCAAAATTTGTATTCAAAGAAGAATGGGAAGGAATCGAAGGCGTTGGCGATACTGTAGCTAAATCACTTTACGATTGGTTCCAAAGCCAAGAAAATCAAGAAACACTTAAAAAATTACAGCAAAGCAATGTTTCCATAGCAACTCAATCCGAACCTGAACACGAACAAACTCTAGCCAACAAAACCTTTGTTTTAACCGGCAGCCTTTCCATCCCACGCGACCAAGCCAAACAGTGGATAAAAGAGCGCGGCGGTCATGTAAGCTCTTCCGTTAGCAAAAAAACAGATTACGTAGTGGCTGGCGAAAACGCAGGCTCTAAACGAGCCAAAGCCGAGTCCCTAGACATCCCCATTTTAAGCGAAGAAGCCTTCCAAAAGATCTTATAATGTGTTATAATAGAGTGAAAAATAAAAATAAAATCTCAAAATGTCTGAAACTGAACCTATTGGAGGAGAAGACCTCCCAACCTCTGAATCCGAAGTTACTCCGGAGGTGGTAGAGGCTCATTTGGAGTCTCTTACCGAAACTATGAGAACATTTAAAGACCAAATGGGATCTTTAGTAGGGATATATTGGAATAGTTTAGCTAATCCAAAAAATGTTGACTATCGGGGAAAGAGGCCAGTTGAAGAACTGGGGGGCACGCCAATTAGTCAAATGCTCCTAGATGCTTTCAAAACATTGGACACAGATAACCCTTATATAAACATGTTTGGAGCTGATCGCTTCTTAAAGCTAACCTTAAATACTTTAAAAAATGAACTTGAAAATGCCGGGAAAGTTAACAATATCGATCAACTCAACCCTGGGGAAATTGTTGAAATTTATTTAGAGGAAACGACTGGACGTTGGAAACTGCGAATTTTAAATAGAAAACCAGGAGAGGAAATTGATGGTTACATTTTCCCGACTTACGATCCTCTAAGCGAGGAAGCACTAACTTTTGACGATCTTGAAGAAGAAATGTCAGAAGAACCACCAGCCGAAGAAGAATCCGAATTAATTGCGCTTGAAGCTTTAAATTTAATCGACAACAACGAAGAAGCAACTCTCCGCCAAGAAATGGCCACTAAACGTATCCCTTATTACAATGGACGCGAGGCGATTGAAGCGGCTCGACGCGGCGAAGACGGCCTTATTGAAACTGATGATGGCGGTCTAGATCTCGAAGAAGGATATGAATGGGTAGGAACACCACCAGATCCACCAAACTACGCTACCATGGATGTTCGGGATCATCCCGAAGACGTAACTGCCCGTGCCACAGCTGAAGCTGAAGGGCTTTCTTACGTAAACGCTGGCGAAGCTTATCTAAAAGCAATTCATCGACAAGGTGGTTATTTCTTAACTCCCGAAGGTGATATTTGGATCCGCAAAGGTCTAACTTGGGCCGGAGAAGAACCAAACTGGGCCTGGGTTATCGAACCTTCAATTCCCGAAGAATCAACTCCAACACCTAGCTCAGCTCCTGCTTCAACTTCAGTTGATGACGAAGTAGTAGTTCTCCCACCACCAGTTATTGCTGATAATCAAGACGCTGAGGAAACAGATGTGGATAGTGATGATGCTGAGTCTGAAGAAGATCCCCCCCCGGCTCCTGTTGAAGATTCAGAATCTATGAGTGATGACGATCGACGAAAACACTTTGATAAAAGCATAAGAAAATATGGGGCCAAAAAAATTGATTTAGACCAAGGGCTTGCATTTGAGTATATTCCTGCCGGAGAAAGAGCCCCTGTTGAATGTGTTTTGACCAGTGATGGTTTAGTAATTGAAGGAGAAAGAAAAGAAATTAGTCATGAGCATAATATGACTCTATGCGCAGAATTTGGTGATGATTCAAAATCAATTTTAAATATTGGTGATGTTGAAATAAGCTCCTTAAAAGGTAATCGCAAAAAAGGATTCGAAATTCAAGAAGTGACTTTAAGAAATGTCACTTTTGGAGAAGCTGTAACTTCGGGATTTACTGTAGGAGTAGGGCCACTATCCACAGAGTTAAAAGCAGAAAAAGGAGATGTTTTAACTAATCTACGAGAAAAGGGAATAGTTTGTGATGAGGTAGATTATAATTCGGACGGAAGTGTAAAAGGATCTATCCCTGACATTCTAACACTTCGAGTAACAGATGTTTCGGCAGTGGGGATAAAAAATCCATATATTTCTTTAGATACGATCTACAATTTGGTGGAAGGGTCAACCAGTTCTCTTTTCGCCGCTAGTGTCCCAAAAACAATGACAGGTGAAAAAATGGGGGTAGAATCCTACGTCCAAGGAGATTATTCTGCCACAGTCGCCTAAAACTCCTCCACCAACTTAAACGATCCAGTTACACAAATAGGGCTTCTTCCCGCTAGTTTGCCCGCTTTTTGCCAGGCAATGCGCAGGTTGTTGGTAATGGCGCAAGTTACGCCCTGGTGTGAGAGAACATCTTTGACTTTTTCGTTAACAAGTCGCGCTGGGACAGCACGGGGGTGATTAACTTGGGTTAGCACAACCGAGTCACCATAACGGCACAAGTTGCGCACAAAAGAAACCGAGTCTTTGTCTTGGAGGAAAGCGAGAATAAATGTTATTGATTCACCGCCGTAGATTTCAGCTAAAGTTTTGCGCAGGGCAGTGGCCGATTCTGGGGTGTGTGCTCCGTCTAAAATAAGCTCTTTGCCGCCTTGGACACGGAATTCAAATCGTCCGGCCAAAGTCAGGTGTTTCCACACATCCAG
>CAXCBS010000168.1:0-2978 GCA_963980845.1 uncultured Candidatus Peregrinibacteria bacterium
ATGAGACGCGCGATTTTCGGAGCATAACGTTCTTCTCCATATACATAGATAATTCGCTTAAGCTCCTCCTCGGGCCAGGTATTTACTAGCTCCGCCGCTTTTGGATGGTCTGAATTTCTATCAAACCTCATATCCAGCGGCCCCTCTTCACCCACGGAAAAGCCTCTTTCAGGCTCATCAATGTGTGGAGAAGAAAGTCCAAGATCTAGGAGGATCCCATCAATTTGAGAAACCCCTATTTCAGTCAGCCGATCATGACAATGAACAAAGTTAGAATGAAAAAATGTTGTCTGTTTTTCGTAATCTTTTAGGCGCTTTTTCGCTTCTTCCAAATTCTCCGTATCAAGATCAAATCCATAGTATTTTCCGGTCTTACCAATCATGTTTAGGATGGCTTTACCATGGCCTCCAAGGCCTAAAGTCCCATCTGCAATATGAGCACCTTCTCGCAAAGCGAGATTTTCTAACGTTTCGTGTAAAAGAACAGGTTTATGATTCACTTTTAAGGCTTATGATGTTCAAAACTTGTGTACAATATGTGTATAACTTTTTTGAACACTCTTGTAATCCCAAATTTAAGGAAGAGAACCCCTTATGTCAACGGCTAAAAACCAGAAAAACACCATTTTTAGTCAAAAAGGTTCAAATTTTGTGTACACAAACAACCTTTAAACCCTAGTTTTCGGCTTAAAAAAGCGCTTTTTCAGCGCTACCCTAAATTAAATTGTCAAACCACTCAAAACAATTATAACTTAATCACATTCCTCCATTGTCTTAATCCAACTTCGAACTCTACTTATTTGTGTTTCAGCTTCTCCTCTTACAATACGATCACCGTTTCCAAGCCATAATCTTCCATCATCTCCTGGAGCTCCCTTTAACTCACTTTCTACCCTTTCTGGCCCATAAGCTCCTTCTGTCATAAAACTTGTCAGGTTCAATTTCGCGGCAATTTCTAACTCTGCAATTCTCCCAAGCAAATAACGCAAACGCGTCTTCGTGGCATCCACTTCATTTAAACCAGATAACAACTTCTGCCAATCACCCTCTCTCATTACTTCTTTAATTAATCCACCGTCAAATCCCTCCGATAACTCCCCAGGCATCTTCTCCCACTCTTTATAAAGCCCCCTAACATCTCCAAAAGTCGGATAAGATCTCGGGGTATCAGTCGACATCGCCAAACAAACTGGTTGGCTCGGGCGATAAAAAGCATCGCTATTAATCCCGACTGAAGGAGTAGCTGAAGGAATAGCTGTCATAAAAATTTCTTAAATCTATTTTGATTATACTAAATAAAAAAAATAAGTCAATGTTTTCGCAATAGCTTTTCCCCTTATTCGTGTTACAACTTAATGCGTTATGGGAACACACCTTCTAAACATTTTACTCACCATTGGCATTGGCGCCCTGCCTATCCTTGAAATCCGCGGCGCCCTCCCTATTGCTCTTGGGATTTTCAAAATGCCTCTGTGGGAAGCTTTTTTATGGTCTGCTACCGGAAATATCCTCATCGTAGCCGTGTTGCTTAAATTTTTAGATCCCGTGACAAAATTCCTAATGAAACACTCCAAGTTTTTTGATCGCTGGCTCACTAAACTTTTTCACAAAACCCGCCATAAACACTCCTCTAAATTCAATGAACTCGGAGCCCTAGCTCTTATAACTTTTGTAGCCATTCCTCTACCTGTTACCGGAGCTTGGACCGGCTCATTAGCTGCTTATTTATTTGGAGTTAAATTTTGGCCAGCTCTTAGCCTAATAGCCATTGGCGTTGTCTGCGCCGGAACGCTTGTTACACTCGGGTTTGAATCAATTACCGCGATAATCCAGGCTATCACCAATTTCATCTAACGCTCCCCATCGCAAAACAGTAGCTTCTTCTCCTTCTACTTTAATAACCGTAGAAGCTTTTCCATATTCCTCCAGCGGTCCTCCATCCAAAACAAAATCCACTTGAGCTGTAATATCAAAAGCATTAAAAGGAGTGGCCTCTCCCGACAAATTCGCGCTTGTAGTCGTCACTGGTCCCCCAAACTCCTCTAAAAGAGCATTTGTAATCGGTTCATCAATCACTCTGAGCCCCACAAAATCTTTTCCTCCCCGCCGCGGTACTACCAAGGTCAGTGCCCCCGGCCAAAATTCACGCGCCAACCTTTCCGCCAACTCAGAAAACTCTCCATACTCGCGCGCTTCCTCAATCGACCGCACTAAAACACTAATCGGCTTATCTAACGCCATTTTTTTACTGTTATAAACCTTTTTTAACGCTTTTTCATTTTGAACATCCACAGCCAACCCATAACAGGTGTCTGTGGGGTGCGCTACAATCCCTCCCTCACGCAAAATCTGAGCCGCTTTTTTAATGTCTTCTTTCATCATCTTAAGTATAGCATTATAATTCGCTTGCTTACTCCTAAATTTACGGATCATGAAACCACGAGTTGCTATCAACGGCTTCGGACGCATTGGACGAAACGTTTTTCGAGCTAACCTCGAACGCCAAACCTGTGACATTGTTGCCATCAACGACCTAGGCGACTTACCAACCCTCGCCCATTTACTTGAATATGACTCTATGTACGGCATCCTCGACGCCGACATCCAAGTTCAAGGCGACAAATTAATTGTAAACGGCCAAGAAATCCGCGTTTTATCCGAACGCGACCCTGCACTTCTCCCCTGGAATAAAGAAAACATCGACACCGTAGTTGAATCAACTGGCTTTTTCCGAGACCGCGCCGGAGCCAGCAAGCACATCACCGCCGGAGCCAAAAAAGTTGTGGTCAGCGCCCCGGGCAAAGACCTCGATTTAATGGTTGTTCTCGGAGTAAATGACACAGATTACAACCCAAGTACCCACCACCTCATCTCCAACGCCTCTTGCACCACTAACTGCCTAGCCCCGGTCGCAAAAGTACTTCACGAAACATTTGGAATCGAACACGGCCTCATGACCACTACCCACGCCTACACCA
>CAXCBS010000169.1:0-2963 GCA_963980845.1 uncultured Candidatus Peregrinibacteria bacterium
ATATTAAGAAAATGAAAAAATACAAAGATCATGAAATTATTGCTCTTACAACTGGCAGCCAAGGAGAAAATTTTGCGGCGCTGGCTAGAATTGCGACTGATAATCACGCTCATGTTAGGATCCGAAAAGGAGACACTGTTATTCTTTCTTCATCGCCAATTATTGGAAATGAACCAGCGATTATTAAGGTAATAAACATGCTGTGCCGAAGAGGGGCTAAGGTGATTACCAACAAAGATATTGATGTTCACACCTCTGGTCACGCTAAACAAGAGGAGCTTAAACTGATGATTCAAATGCTTAAACCTAAGTTTTTTATACCTGAGCACGGGGATTATTACATGCGCTCCAAACACGGTGAATTAGCCGTAGGATGTGGAGTGGCACGAAAAAATATTTTTATGATAGACAATGGCGAAGTACTGGAATTATCTCCATCTCGAACCATGGCAAAGACTAAAGAAAAGGTTCCAGCCGGACATATTATGGTTGAAGGACCAGAGCGTTCCGAGGTAGCGGCCGAGATTTTAATGGATCGACAATTAATGGCTGAAAACGGCGTGGTTGTGGTTACTTTTAAGATGCGACGAAGGGGCAAAGCCCTAGTGGGACAACCGATTGTAGAAAGCCGCGGATTTGTTTACTCTGATCAAGCAGAACAGGTTAAAAAAGAGGTTCGAAAGGCTGCTGAAAAAGCTTTTCACTCTTTTAAAAAGTCACAGGGTAAAAAAGTTAAAGAGGCTGACATTATGACTTTTGTACAACAGAGCGTGGACCGCAAATTGGTGCGCATGCTAGACAAGAGACCGCTTGTGATTCCGCAAATTACTTATGTGTAAAAGTCTGTTTTTTTGCACATTAGTGTAAAAAAGCCTAAAAAAGTTTTGCACGTAGGGGTAAGAAACTCTGTGGAAAAGGGGTTGAGTTATTGGCATGTTTTGCACAAGTTTTGCACATTAAAATTTGAGTTTTGAAGGAATAAAAAATGGAACAAGCTGTTTTTGGCTTAAATAAGCGGCTTTAAAGGTGTTTTAGATTTGCAGAATTTTGAACATTTTTGAGATGAATAAGCGAAAAAATAAGGTTTTGTGGGTAAAATTTTTGTTTTTGGCTTAAGAAAGAGGTTTCTTCAAAAATCAACTTTTTTATACATGTTTCAAGTATTTGGCATAAGGATCACGTTTATTAATGTTTTTATTAAAAAGTATATAGGGCGTTTTTTTAGTGGTTTGAAAAGCCTATTTCTACTACTGCTAGTTAATTTATTTATAAATAAAATAATTGTCTTTTAGATGTTAAGTCTTATAATTGGGATAAGAGATTTCTCTAACCCAAAAAACATGAAAGTTAAATGTAAGCAAAAAGATCTTTCGTTCGCCTTAAATTTAGTAAATAGAGCAGTTAGTCCAAACACCACTTTGCCAGTATTAAATAATATTTTAATGAAAGCAGAAGGGAAGCGGCTTTATTTTTCCGCCACAAATCTTGAAGTGGCCATGACTTACTTCATAGAAGCTGAAATTTTAAATGAAGGGGCGATTACGATTCCAGCAAAATTAATCACAAGTTATGTTTCGCTTTTGAAAGAAGAAGAAGTGGAATTGAAACTTGAAGATCGATTGAGTTTGTTAATTAAAACTCCACTTGGTCACACGAAAATTAAGGGAATTGATCCAACAGAATTTCCAATTATTCCCGAAGTTGATAAGGGCGAAGAATTTGAAATGGCTTCGGAAGCTATGGAACGAGCTATTACCCAGACTGTTTTCGCAGCTTCATCAAATGTGTCCAGACCTGTTTTAACAGGAGTGCTTTTCCGTGTTGATAAAGAAGAATTGTCCATGGTTGCCACAGATAGTTATCGCTTATCGGAAAAGAAATTAAGTTTGAAAAAAGGAATTTCGGATCTTCATGATTGTATTGTTCCGTCTCATACTGTGTCTGAGCTTGGGAAAATTTTAAGCTTTTTTGAAGAGTCGATGCTTAAATGTCATGCTACTAAGAACCAAATTTTATTTTCAGTGCAGAATTTAAAAGTAATTTCTCGTTTAATTGATGGGAATTTTCCAGATTATAAACGCATTATTCCAAACAGTTCTAAGACGAAAATTGACGTGAAGGTTGAGGATTTTATTTTGGCGGTGAAAAAAGTAAGTTTGTTTGTGCGAGAAACCAATAACAATGTCAAAGTTAGTGCCACTAATAACGGCAAATTAATCATCTCAACAGATGAAACTCAAATCGGCGAGGGAACGGCCGAAGTAGATGTAAAAGTTGATGGTGAAAACAACAAAGTAGCAGTGAATGCACAATATGTTTTAGATGTTTTGTCGCACATAAATGATCAGACCATAATACTTGGCATTGACAACAAGCTTTCCCCTGTTACAATAACTCCCGAAAAGAAGGAGGCACGCTATACGCACATTATTATGCCTCTTAAATTGTAAACGCATTTAATGAAATTTCCGCATCCGCGTAACCAAGAAGTTTTAAAACTTTTTGGGACTCATCGGTACGTAACTTTATCCGGTGGAGGTAACTTTTCCTCCAAAGCTTTTGTAATATCAGATGTTTTAGATCAACATGAAGAGCTTAAAAAACTGGTTTGGGTGGTAAATGACAGTGTAGAACAAGAGACAGCACATCGGGTTTTAAAAGATTGGACTGATTTTGAAATAGAAACTTTGGACGAAGAAGAAGGACATCACGGAATGATGCGAACTTTGGCGTCTTTGATGTCAAAAAAACGAAAAGTAGCGGTGGTGGTTAATTTTGAACAGGTTTTAGCGCTTTATCCTCGTAAGGAAAATTTGGTGCGTAAAACCATGGAAATTAAGGAGGGTGACGAACTAGATCCTTCGGAGGTTTTTGAGGAATTAATAGATATGCAGTACGAGGTTTCAGAGGATCAATATTTAGAACCTGGCCAGTATTTGCGGCATGGAGATATTTTGGATATT
>CAXCBS010000170.1:0-2962 GCA_963980845.1 uncultured Candidatus Peregrinibacteria bacterium
GGTTCGGGGGAAATTTCGATGTGAAGAATGGCGGAATCAACTTTTGGTTTTGGTGAAAAATGTGAAGGCGGGACTTTGGCAATAAGTTTTGGGGTGCCGAAAAGCTGAACTTGAAGGGCGAGAACACTTAGTTTTCCAGGTTTGGCGCAGATTTTTTGAGCAACCTCTTTTTGAACGAGTAGGGTGAGGGATTGCGGTCTTTGTTTTGGCGGTTGTTCGCGTAAAAAATGATTAATAATCGGTGAAGTGATGTAGTAGGGGATGTTGGCTACTAATTTGTAGGGCGTTTTTGGTGGAGTGAATTTAAGGGCGTCTTGATGATGGATTTTTAAGTTGGGGAATTTTTCCGTGAGAATCGGGATAAGTCGATCGTCTAATTCAATGGCTTCTACTTGGTTGACTCGTTCTAGGAGTTCGGCGGTTAAGACACCTTTGCCGGGTCCGATTTCAATAACGTGATCGGTAGGGGAAAGGTTGGCGGCTGCTAGAATTTTGTTAAGCGTGCCGCGATGGGTGAGAAAATTTTGTCCAAGAGATTTTTTAGCTTTCATTGATTCTAATTAGTTTAAGGGGATCGGACTTGCCGCTAACAATTGTTATTTGATCTTTGGGGGCGTCAAAATGACGACTTAGAAATTTAATTAATTCAGTATTGGCTTTGCCTTTTTCGGGAGGGGCGGCAACACGTATTTTGATAGTTCCGTCAGCCATTTTATCCACGATTTCAGTCTTGGGACTTTTTGGGATTACTTTGACGCGGAGGTATTTAGGATCAGTTTTCGACATTCTTCAAGAATTAAAATTGCAGAGGAAAAGGCGGTTAAAACTAGCCATTCAGTAACCGTTAAATGAGTGGTGTGAAGGAAGCTTTGGAAGAAAGGAAGTTCTACAAATAACACGAGGGTAATAAGCGAAATTGAGATAGCGCCAAGGAGCCAACGATTAGAGAAAAACCCAAGTTTAAAAATTGATTGAGTTAAGGATCGAGAGTTGAAAGCGTTGGCCATTTGAATCAAAACTAAGATAGCAAATGCAGCCGTAGAGGCCTTGAGATACGTGAGATTATCAATCGGGAGATCTGTGCCCCATTGCCAGCCATAGCGGTGTAACATCCAGAAATAAGCAGTGGTAACAATCGTTCCGATAGCTAGTCCTAGATAAACAAAATGCAGTATAAAACCACGACGCATTAGGTGTTCGTTGCGTGGGCGAGGGGGTTTGTCCATAATGCCTGGTTCCGGCGGATCAACACCCAGGGCAATGGCCGGGAGAACGTCTGTTCCAAGGTCAACAGCGAGGATTAAAATAGCTGTTAGTGGGGCTGGGATGCCTAGGATAATGGCCGTAAAAACTGTAAGTAATTCACCGATATTACAGGAGAAAATGTAGAATACGAATTTCTTGAGATTTTCATAAATAGTGCGACCTTCACGGACAGCTTTTACAATGGTGCCAAAACTGTCATCTGTGAGAATCATGTCGGCGGCTTCCTTGGATACATCGGTGCCTGTGATTCCCATCGCAACGCCAATATCAGCCCGTTTAAGAGCCGGAGCGTCGTTAACTCCATCACCGGTCATGGCCACGATTTCACCGCGGCGTTTAAGAGCTTTTATAATCTTGAGTTTGTGTTCCGGGCTAACGCGGGCAAATACTAGATTGCCTTCGTGTTCACGGAAAAGTTTGAGTAATTTTTTGTCTGGCATTTTGTGTAGTTCGGAGCCGGTGACAATGCGGGCGTCTTCTTTTACCATGCCGATTTCTTTGGCAATAGCAGCGGCTGTGATGCCGTAATCTCCGGTGATCATATACATTTCAATGCCAGCTTTTTTAGCCATTTCTACGGCACTGTAGACCTCTTTGCGGGCCGGATCGATCATGCCCATTAACCCGATAAAAGTCATTCCTTTTTCAACTAAGGCTTTGGAATATTGTTTTTTGCCGCGTGGGATGCCCTTGCCCTCTAATGGCCTTTCGGCAAAAGCTAAAACGCGGAGGGCTTTTTCAGCCATGGCTTTGTTATGAGCCATTATTTGTTTGCGTTTTTTAGGTGTGAGTTTAATGCGGCGGCCGCTTTCGTAAATGTGAGTACAGATTTTAAGAACTTCGTCTGGGGCACCTTTTAAATGGGCGTACATCTCTTTGGTTTCTTTGTGTTGGTCAAGAGTGGTCATCATTTTGCGCGTGGAGTCGAAGGGGAGTTCGTGCAGGCGTTTAAATTGGCGTAATAAGGCGCGTGGTTTGAATTTAGTTTTGGAAGCAGCGACAAGTAGGCAGCCTTCAGTGGGATCGCCGACAAGAGTGCGTGAGAGTTTGGCGTTGTTACATAAGCAGGCTACTTTGCATATTTTTTCTATTTCACTGTCTGGGCGGTCAGTTTTCCAGGTTCCTTTGGTGGAGTAGCCTTTGCCTGTAACTGGAAAGGTGTGGTTGTCAGTGAGGATTTCCACCACGGTCATTTCGTTGCGAGTGAGGGTTCCGGTTTTATCTGAGCAAATAACACTGGTGGACCCAAGGGTTTCGACTGATGAAAGTTTTTTCATAATCGAACGCTTTTTAGCCAAGCGTTGGACGCCAATGGCCAGCGCAATGGTCACAGTGGCCGGTAGCCCTTCTGGTACGGCTGCTACGGCGACTGACGTGGCAAAAAGGAAAGTTTCTGCAAAAGGTTTGCCTTGCCAAATCCAGCCGGCTAACAGGAGAAAAGCAGAGATTACAAGCGTTACTTTTCCAACAAAAACTCCAATTTTGTGTAGTTCTTTTTGAAGAGGACTTTTATCTTTTTTGGTGGTGCGAGTGAGGTTAGCAATTTTACCAAACTCGGTTTCTTCGCCAGTACGAATCACCAGCGCTTTGCCATTACCATGCGTGATGGCTGTACCCATAAAACAGATGTTCTCGTGTTCATCTAAATGTAGTTTTTTCTTGTCGATCGCCTCGGTGATTTTGAGAACCGGGACAG
>CAXCBS010000171.1:0-2958 GCA_963980845.1 uncultured Candidatus Peregrinibacteria bacterium
GGGCAACCTGAAATCATTTTATACCTGTCAAGCTAAGCTCCTATCGCAAAAATTAGAAAATAATCTCCTCTCAAGTCTACGGTCAAATGTTGTGTGATTCGAGTAAATTTAATTTAACATTCAAAAAATCCCTCCATAATAGGAGGTTACGTTTGACACGACACGATTACAACAGGTTCATTTATGTCATACGAGTCAAGCTACCCCATTTGTGCAAATAGTTATATACCCCAAAGCTCTTTGCTTATTTTTTTAATTTCTTTGTTAACTCCAGTTCATCTCGGTCTGCTAGAGTCGAAGCATGGACAATATAATTACTATCAAAATTGATTCGCCTAAATACCCGCGACTACTGCGCGAGATTAATCGTGCCCCACAAAAATTGTACGCGCGCGGTAATATTGACCTACTAGATAGCAACTGTTTTGCAGTGGTGGGGACGCGGTCATGCAGCATTTCTGGCGAAACTAATGCTCGGTTTTTTACGCGAGGGCTAGTTAGCTATAATTTAACAATTGTAAGTGGGCTGGCTTTTGGGATTGATGCGGTGGCTCATCAAGAAACGGTTCAACATGGAGGCAAGACTATTGCGGTGTTAGGGAGCGGAATTGATAATATTAGACCGGCTGCAAATGAACACATTGCCCGCGATATCTTGGACAAAAATGGCCTAATCTTAAGTGAATATGGTCCTGGGGTGCCTACATATACCAGCCATTACCCGGCGCGGAACCGCTTAATCAGCGGCCTCTCGGTGGGAACGCTGGTTGTTGAGGCGCCCGACAAGTCGGGCGCCCTCATTACTGCTAAACGCGCTTTTGAACAAAACCGTGAGGTATTTGCTATTCCAGGGTCTTTGCAGCAAGAAACCATGCGTGGGAATAATTTTTTATTGGCCAATGATATTGCTCGGTTGGCGCGTTCGCCAGAAGAAATTATTGCGCATTTGCGGGAACAGCCAAAATTATTACTGGGAGATTTAAACAAGGAAATAGCTACGGCCCGCAAGGCAAATCTTAAAACCACGGCCCAAAAGGCAATTTTTTCACTTTTTCAGCATTCTCCCACCACTCCTTTTCATCCTGAGGATGTGCTGAAAAAAACCAAACTTTCAATTTCTGAAGTTTGGGTGGCACTGTCGTATCTTGAGATAAAAGGCCACATTAAAAATGTGGGACAGGGTTTCTATGCTTATAGCACTTGAGTGACTCGCTGAACTTCTTCGAGAGTAGTAACTTCTTGGATAACTTTGAGGATTCCATCCTCGCGCATGGTGAGCATGCCTTGCTCGCGAGCCTTAACTAAAATTTCGTTAGTAGGAGCTTCTTTCAGGATAAGTTGGCGAATTTCGTCGTTTATCACAAGCACTTCGTGAATCCCCATTTGGCCGGAATAACCGGTGTGGCTGCATTTATCACATTCGCCAGGGTGCCAGAGTTCGGTTGGGACTTGGCAGGCGTCTTTGGGGTTCATTTTGGCTACAGTAGCGCAAACTTCTTCGAGTTCTTTTTTTTCGGTTTCGGAAATAGGTTTTTTCTGTCGGCAATTTTCACATAATCGTCGAACGAGACGTTGTGCAATAATCATATGAAGTGATGGAGCTACCATAAATGGAGCGAGGCCAACGTTAATAAGTCGCGGAATAGTTTCAATAGCGCTATTGGTGTGCAATGTAGAAAGCAAAACGTGACCTGTTAAAGCGGCTTGAGCCGCGGTTTCAGCAGTTTCATGATCACGAATTTCACCGACCATCACAATGTCGGGATCTTGGCGCAAAATAGCACGTAAACCACTGCCAAAAGTATAATCTCGTTTGATGTTAATTTGACTCTGGGAAATGCCCGGGAGATGATATTCAATTGGATCTTCCAGGGTGATGACTTTGGTGTCGGGTTGATTAAATTTATTTAACATGGAATAAAGCGTAGTGGTTTTACCAGATCCAGTAGGTCCGGTTACCAAAATCATGCCGTGCGCAATGTGAATGGCCTGATTCATGATTTCAAGATTTCTCCCTATAAATCCGCAATCTTCAAATGGTAAAAATCCTTTTCCACTATCTAATAATCGGCAAACAAATGTTTCGCCGTACTCGGTAGGAAGTGAGGAAACACGAACGTCAATCTTGCGGTCGTTAATCACAAAATGATAGCGACCATCCTGCGGAACATTGTTGATGTTGAGTTTCATACCCGCCTTGTACTTGAGTTGGTTGGCGAGATTTTCAAACACTTTTTTGCTCATTTCAAAAATTGTTTGTAAAACTCCATCTATTCGAAAACGAACTGTAACTTTCTCCTCTTCAGGTTGAAAATGAATGTCAGAGGCGTGAGTTTTGATGGCTCCAACATTGATTAGATTAAGCGCTTCTTCGGCGGTAATTGATTTTAATTTTTCTTTTAATTGTCCGAGATTTTCGATTTCTTTTTCAAACCCCTCTATTTCTTCTTCTTTGATTTGGGTGACTATTTCGGGTTTGCCAGCCTTTTCCTCTTGGGCGTAAATGCGTTCAATTGCATCTTTGATGCTGTCATCGGAGGCTAAGTTAATGTTTAGTATATAGTCTTGGCTTTTTAGTTCGTTTAAAACGAATTTTGTGGACTCTTTATCAGGGTCAAAAATAGCTACTCGCAGTTTCATTCCTACACGGAAAAACGGCACTACTAAACCTGATAGGGCCTCGTCTTTTGGTAAAATAGAAGCTAAATCAGTGTTTAATGGAGTTGAGAACAAATCCGCGTAACTAAAACCACGCTTTACAGCCTGTTCCATAACCGCTTTTTCCTTGAGGTCACGGTTAATTTTTTGGAGAGCTTCCGGCATTGGGGCGCCGGCTGCGCCAGATGATGATTGCTGGTTGTCTGTCATAAGATTCAATTAATCACATTATTATACCAGAAAATCATGCAAAAAGGAACCCGTTGCACGGGGAATAAGAAAGAGGCCGGCCGCAAGCGG
>CAXCBS010000172.1:0-2933 GCA_963980845.1 uncultured Candidatus Peregrinibacteria bacterium
TGATGCATAATAAAACAGCCCGTTTTGAGTGTCGGTGGATTGATATGAAAGTGACAAGTAAAAAGTGTGTTTGGACCCGCGATATTGATGTTTTGCGTTGTCCTGTATCGCATGGTGAAGGGAATTTTTATGTGGAGCCGGATGTGATGGTGCGCCTTAATGAAGGTGATCAAGTGGCTTTTCGTTATATCAAACCAGATGGAGCATTAGCAGGAGGAGAATTTCCGTATAATCCTAATGGCGCGGTAGAGGATATGGCCGCAATTTGTGATCCGACCGGTAAAATTATGGGGATTATGCCGCACCCAGAACGTAACTGGAATTTTTATAATCAAGATGATTGGACTCTTATTCGTGAAAAAGCGGAACGCGAAGGTGTCGCTTTGCCAGAAGAAGGACAGGGGATGATTATGTTTAGGAAAGGAGTTGAATACTTTGGGTAGGTTGCCTAGATAGTTGTTTTTGGTATAATTGTATCCAAACTTAATTTTAACATATGAAGTTAGGAAAAGCTCCAGCAGCACTTTTGGCCACAGCTTTGGCGGCCCAGCCAGGTTGCGCGACGTTAAAAGCAGCATTGCCTTTTGGGGCAGAGGCTCCGACAGATGAGGAGGTTTATTTGCCAGATACAGGGAAAATGACTCCTGGAGAAATAGAATTAGCGATCGCAATGGTGGGGAGTAATTGTAAATTTGCGTGGGGTAAACCTGATGATGTGAGTTGGGATAAAGATCCGCCACTTTGGGATAAAAGTATAGAGGATGACACTTATATGGCGTCAGAATTGTTTAATTTTGGAGCGCATCGTGATGATGTTCAGTGTCGGTGTTCTGGAGATTCGACTCGGTATACTTGTGCAACAGCGATTGGGGAGTATGAGGAGATTCCAGGTTCGGCGTGGAGGTTTGTGCCAATAACTCAGCAATATTCGATGTCTTTGTATTCAAATCCTGGAGAGGCTGCAGTTGGTTTTGTGCAAGTGATGGATCCTGCGACGGCAGAGACTCGTGCCGGTTTTTTGAATCTGGATCGAGACTCAGAGCAAGTAATGATGGGAGAAATGGCAGAGGAATTTTATGCTGTTTGGGAATTGGTGTGGGCGAATTTAGATGAATAAAAGATGAACGGAAGTTTTGCACATTTCACCATAATGAAGTATTTTTTAGGTAATGAATTTTCAAGGAGAACATTTACTTTCGGCACGCACTCTTTCCAAGGAGGAAATTGAACGAGTTTTGGAGGTGGCACGAGAGATGGAAGAACTGGGAACGTCTGATTTGCTCAAGGGTAAAATTTTGGCGACGCTGTTTTTTGAGCCTTCTACTAGGACGCGATTCAGTTTTGAAGCGGCGATGCTTAGGCTCGGAGGAGGAGTTATTTCGAACTACGCGATGAATGAAAGTTCATCGATTAAAAAGCGTGAAAGTTTGTATGATACTGGGAAAACTGTGAGCCAGTTTGCAGATGTAATTGCCATGAGGCATCCGGATTCTGGGTCGGTGAAGGAGTTAGCCGAAGGGTCAGAGGTGCCGGTGTTGAATGCCGGAGATGGGGCTGCGAGTCATCCAACTCAAGGGTTACTTGATATTTATACGATTCATAAGAAATTTGGACATTTTGGAGGCTTAACTTATGGTCTGGTGGGAGATTTAAAAAATAGTCGTGTGATTCATTCGCAGTGCGGATTAATTAAGAAATTTGGACCAGCAGAGGCGCGGCCAAAGTTTGTTTGTGTGGCGCCGCATGGCTTGGAATTGCCAGCAGAATTAAAGACTGAACTTACGGATTCGGGATGTGAAATTCATGAAACAACAGATTTGGAAGAGGTGATTGGAGGATTTGACGTGCTTTCAAATACGCGAATTCAAGAAGAGCGTTTTGCGAGTCCTCGGGAGTTTGAAAAGTATCAGGGAGCTTATAAAATTACGCCGCAGTTACTTAAAGGAGCGAAGGAAGAGATGATTGTTTTGGATCCTTTGCCGCGCGTGGACGACCAGATTGCCGTAGCCGTGGATGATGACCCACGCGCGCGGTATTTTGAGCAAGTCAAAAATGGTGTAGCAGTAAGAATGGCGTTACTTGCTTTGGTTCTGGGGGCCAAATAATTATTCCGAAACTACAGTTCGGATGGTGTTGAATAGACAAGCGTCTTCGAGGTTGATGCAAACATCAAGGTCTCCTTGGTAATCACCGCTCATAAAGGGGGTGAAATGGAAAAGAAGAGTTTCGGTGGCGCCTGGAGCAATGTCGATATAGTAGTCATAGCTATAAAAACCAAGCATGTCTGCAAAGTCCCAACTTTCTCCATATTCAGGAGTGGACCCTTCAAAAATAATGCCATCCACATAGGTTTCACCAATATCGATACTGGTAATGGTTTGGATTTTGGCAGCTTCGTTTGTTACAGAAATGGTAACGTCATAAGTTTCGCCGACAATGGCGGTGGTGGGGGCGTCGATGTCTAAATTAATGTCAGAGACAATAAAATCGTCAGGATTTAAATCAGCATAGGGGTCTTCGTAAGTAAGCTCTTCTGATGTGCAGCCACTAAAAACTAAAAGAGCAAAGAGTGGTAAAAGGAAGATTTTTTTCATTTTTGAAATGTAAGAAAATAGAAAATCTAAAAAAACTTTAACATATGTTTATGGCGTAATGAAGGTGTTTCTTATAGAATAGAATTAATGACTTCTAAATTGTTTAAAAACGGAACACTAGTAACGCCGGGCGGCAAAAGGCGAGAAGATTTTTTGGTGCGGGATGGGAAGATCGTGAAAATTGGTGAAAATTTAGAGGAAGAGGGGGCGGAAGTTGTGGATTTAAATGGTAAGTTTGTGTTGCCTGGGGTGATTGATGTTCACGTTCATTTGCGGGAGCCAGGGGGAGAGGAGAAAGAAGATTTTGAGAGTGGGACGATGGCGGCAGCGGCCGGCGGC
>CAXCBS010000173.1:0-2930 GCA_963980845.1 uncultured Candidatus Peregrinibacteria bacterium
AGGTTTATTCTGACTTTTTAGGAAGTCTTAAGAGGGGAGGAACATCAGGTTATGAAGAGGATTCTTTTATGGCAGATGCCGTGGAATGGTATCGCACGGTTCGTTCGTATTTAACTTTTAGTGATCAACATTTGTTAGAGGTAGAAGAGGATGAAGATGTGGACTTGTTGATTCAGTCTTTGTATTCAGCGCAACAGGGAGAAGCCGAGTTGGCTGAAGATCGTTTGAATGATTTTAAAAAAGAGGCTGCAGATTTTGAGACTTTGGAAAAACTAGAAGATTTTGATCGGATTTTCAGGTCGGTTTATTACGGTGATATTTTTTATGAGGCCAAAGTGGTGGTGCGAGATATTCAGTATGATCGTACTTCTTCTGATAAGCGGTTGGATTTGTCTATGCAGTTTTTACGAGAGAGTTTGAACGGTGTTTATGATTTACTTGATAAAGGGGATCGCACGGAGGCTAAGCAGGCACTCTTGGTTTATAGTGAAGATTGGCAAGATTTGCTGGATGACATGGGTTCTGAATTATCGGAAATGGTAGAAGTTTTAACCGCCGAGCGTCAGATTGTACAGAATTTGTTATACCGGGAGGATACTTTTTATGAAGTGGCTTCTTATGAGGTTTTGAGTGTTTTGGAAGATGAGATTTTGACTTTAACAGCTAAGGAGGGTGATTTAAATGAGGAGCGTCAAGCTTTTGCTCGCGATAAATTAAGTTCGCTTGATCGATTAATTGACCTGGTAGATGATGAGTTGGTGGGAGTTGATGAATCGTTAGATTTGGCTTATATGCTGACGTCTGAGGCGCGTGATTTATTAAATGATGTGACCACGGAAACTGCCGTGAAATCTTATTTTATGGATCGACTGCGTGATTTTAGTTTGATGTTTGAGTTTGTGGCTTCTTCGGATTTTAAGCTTACCGAAGGTGATTTTGATGAAAAATTTGAGGCTTATCTTGAAAAAGAAGGTGAAATGGAGGCTTTGGCTGATTATATTCGCGGTCTCACTGATGATGAGGAAGATACAACAATAACGCTTGATGAAGCCGAAGCTGAGGTTGAAAAAGCATTGGATGCAGCGCGAGTGGATTATTCTACGATAATCTCTTTGGGAGATTTAAATTATCGTCTTTTTCAGATTAAAGGTGCGGAAATGAATGGAGTTTCGTTTGATGCAAATTACGATCGCGTGAGTGAAAATGTTTATGATTTGGAGGTGGAGGGAGAAGTATTCCCAGCCGGAGTGAGTTTAGATGGTTTAGAAGCAGCAATTATTAGCGCTACTACTGAGGAAGTTGAAGAAGAAGATGATGACATAGAACGCGAGGAAGGGCTTACTAGTCTGGAATTGATAATTATTGATTATGCAGTGTCTGTTTTGCTTGGTGAGGGAGTGGAGGTCACGGATGAGCAGGTTTCAATTGTGGATTTGGAAAAAGACTTGTTTGAAGTTGAACATGAAATGGAGTACGAACATTTACCGGTACAAGTAAAATTTTTGTTTGATTCAGAAAAAATTGAAGTTTCGGAAATCCAGGTTATTTATAATGGAGAATCTTTTGCGGCTCCAGACACTATGATGGCTTCGGAATTAGAAACGTTTGTAGAAACCAACTTAGCACCTCAAGAAATCGAAACAGAAGAGGAATAAAGTTAAGTTGCAGCAAGCCGCTCAGTATGTTAAATTTTCGCCAGTCGCAAATTTTTTGATTTTTCTATATGGCTGACGATAAAAAGCAAACGCAAGATTATGGAGCGGATCAGATTCAGGTTCTCGAAGGTTTAGAGGCGGTCCGGAAGCGTCCAGGTATGTATATTGGTACTACTGATGTGGCTGGTCTGCATCACCTTATTTGGGAAGTAGTTGATAATGCTATTGATGAAGCGATGGCCGGACACTGTACGCATATTATGGTAACTATTCACGAGGATGGTTCTCTTAGCGTCAGTGATAATGGTCGTGGTATTCCGGTTGAAAAACACAAGAAAACTGGCAAATCAGCTCTAGAAACGGTTCTTACTGTGCTGCATGCTGGTGGTAAATTTGGCGGCGGTGGATATAAAGTTTCTGGTGGTTTGCATGGTGTGGGTGTTTCGGTTGTTAATGCACTTTCTACCAAGTTATCTGCTGAGGTCCGTCGTGACGGAAAAAGATATTATCAAGAATATGACCGAGGTGTGGCTAAGAAAAAATTAGAAGTTATTGGTGAAGCAGATCAAACTGGGACCACAATTCGGTTCTGGCCAGATACTAAGGTTTTTGAAACTACTGAATTTAATTTTCAAACTATGGTGACTCGCTTGCGTCAGCAAGCTTATCTGACTAAGGGCGTTATGATTAGTGTGCTTGATGAACGTCCCGAGAAAGAAGGTCGCAAGTATCGTTTTTATTTTGAAGGTGGAGTTAAGTCTTATGTCCAACATTTGAATAAGGGCAAGGAGACTAATTCAGATGTGATTTATATGGAACGTGATGTTGATGAAGGCAGTATTGAAATTGCCATGCAGTATACAAATAGTTTTCAGGAGCATTCTTTTACTTTTGCAAATAATATTCATACCACGGAAGGTGGAATGCATTTGACTGGGTTTAAGTCCGCTCTAACTCGAATTATTAATGCTTATGGACGTAAGAATAATTTTATAAAAGAAAAAGATCCTAATCTTACCTCAGAAGATGTCCGTGAAGGGCTTACTATGGTTCTTTCGGTTAAGCTTGGTGATCCGCAGTTTGAGGGTCAGACCAAGAGTAAGTTAGGTAATCCAGAAATGAGAACCGCGGTAGAGGCTGTGTTTGGAGAATTTTTACAGGAATATTTAGGAGAAAATCCCAATGATGCCAAGAGTGTGTTTGCTAAATGTGCACTGGCAGCGCGGGCTCGACTGGCAGCGCGAGCGGCTCGTGATACTGTGATTCGAAAAGGGG
>CAXCBS010000174.1:0-2921 GCA_963980845.1 uncultured Candidatus Peregrinibacteria bacterium
TTAAACAAAACCGCACTAGTGGGATCAAGGTCTTGTATCTTTTCTAAATCAAAACGATCCCACGCGTCGCGAAAAGCCTGCGCCGCAATAGGATCCAAAACAATATCTGCTCGAGACATTTTCGCCTCTCCCTTCATGACTTTTAGATATAATTTTAATTTTGCTTCGCGTCGTGGCATTTGGGATTCAGCCATTTGTTGACCGCTCGTTTTAATTCTTTCAGATATTTTTCCGTCTAGGCGAATAGGCATCCCTTGCATAGCCTCCTGAAAATCAGCTGGTAAATTAGGGTCTAATGGTGGCGGTGGCTGAGGGGTTAGTTTTGGAGCCTCTTCGCTTAGTGGTGTTTCTCTAAATTCTGGAACCACCGCTTGCTCGTCTTTAATAACCTGATTGCACATCAGACAAATCGCCTCATAATGCCGTCTTGCTTCATGAATAAAATAACGAAAACGTAAGTCAGTTGAAGGAAGTATTCTCATTGAATTTTCTATCCAAAGACCTTTAACGCTAGTGGATAAACAGCTCTCAGAAAGGGAGTGAGAAGGGTTTCCATTTAGCTTATCAACAACCTCCTGCGCCTCAGCCATTTTTTGTTCTGCATACGCGGTGTATTCCATGTTTAGTCTTTGTGCAATCGTGTTTTTTTCAGTTTGAAGATTTCGAAAGCCCTCAGAAATTTTGTGCATATTATCTATCCTAGGATCTTTCGCTGTCCCCCATTCACAAAGGCTAGCCTCATCTTTTGCGCATTGAATCAAAGCATCCATGAACAACCTAAATGCAACGTTGGTATGATCAGTTGTCCCCACTGCATATAAGCTAAAATCATCCCACACTTTGTGAAACATATTTCGGCGATCATCATTTAAAAAAATGCATTTACTGCCCAAAGGCTCCATCTTCGACATATCTCCGTAAAGGGCCTTTTCAAATCCGCGGATTTGTTCTTTTCGAATCTCGGCTAAATCACCTGCCCCTCCAGAAGCACGAACATGATGAATCATTGCTGCCGACGGCGGCCTTTCAAGTATAGGCATATATGGCCGAAAATGTTCTTCAATATCTTCGGGAATTGCGCTTGGCCTAAAAGGTGGGGTGGATAGGCGGTTCATAATTAAATTTTAAGGTTGGAGTATTCGGCCAACTCTGACTTGCATGGCTTGTTGTTGTCGCAGAATATCTTGTTTTAATTCATCTAATAAATCCATATAAAGCTCATGCCCTTTCATGGGGTCGTCACTCATAAGTTCGGTGCAGCGATCGCTAAGTTGTTTCATCTCATCACTATGCAAACGACGATCTTCGTCCCAAACACGATTACCCTCTTGTCTTTCTTGTTCAGATGCGGCTCGATTGTCCTCGCGCATTTGGTTTACATCTTTGCGATCTTGTTCTCGTAATTTTTTCAAATCATCACGTAGGCCTTTAATTGCGGCCTTTTCTTGATCATAGCGAGTTTTTTCAACAGCTTCTAAGCGTCTGCGCTTATCTTGCCTTTGAGTATAATCATCAATCTGCATGCATTGATCACTAATTTCACTACCTTTGTCCATGTGATCTCTATAAGTTTGACTTTCTAAATCATTGATATTTCTGTCGGTTTGCTGGTGATTATTCCATTGATTTCTTTCAAGGTCACGGACAGCTTGGTCTCGGGCGTTGCGGTTGTCATTGTGTTGATTGCGTAGCTTGTCACGCGCGTCAGAACGCACGGTTTCAGCCGCTGAAAATTGCTCGTACATATCTTGTAATTCTTGCGGAACAGGGTGCGGCGCCCTTGAAGGCCCAGGGGCTGGCGCAGGCGCTGACGTTCGTGGTGGTAACGGGACTCTTGGTGGTCGCGCGGGTCGTTGCGGTCGTGGTGGTCGCGCGGGCTTAGTTGATTGCGGTGGGCCCGGAGTAGGCCTCGGGCCTGGGCTTGGCGCTGGACCTGGGGTTGAAATTGGCGACTCATAAGGTTCTCCAACCTCAGTTGGTTTGTCAGGTCCCTCAGTTGGAGCGACAGTCATTCCTCCTTTTTGAACAGTTTCTAAGGCGTCAATTTCCATCTGAACGTAATCAATTAGAGCATTCAAAAAATTAAAAAACACTAAATGAGTTGGATCTTCTCCCTGAATGATTTCCAGGTCAAAATTACGCCAAAACTGTTTAAATTTTTGAGCCATTATCGACTCTCCCACAATCATACTTTCATCAATTTTCCCCGCGGATTCTCCGCGACGGATTTGTAAACATAAATCTCGCACTCTAGCGCGACGAGCAATTTGAAAATGCAACGCAGAATCATTTCCTCTCAGATCATTAGCGAAATTATAAAAATTTCCCGCTGGCACGACCGCTAGTTCAGCTAGTGCCGCTTCAAGGCCTTCCGGAAAAGCATACTCGGGAGGAGTGTTTGATTGGTGGGGTGACATTATGATGGTTTATAGGGGTAGGTGCATCATCTTAACAAAAAAGACAAATTTGTCAAGAGGTAGTTAAAGCACCTTTAAACGCCTCCCCTCTTTCCTCAAAATTCTTATATAAATTATAGCTTGGTGATCCTGGCGACAACACGCAGCAAGTTCCGGACGCTCCCCTCTTTCTCGCCCAAGTAACCGCTTCTTCCATGGACTCAGTTTCTAGGATCTCACCTTTAAACTCGCCTAAAAGATCTTTAATTCGTGCTCCAGTTTCTGGAAACAAAACCAAATAAGGAATGTTTTTATATTTAATCGCATCTACTAAAATCGAAAAATCATAACCCCGATCTAGTCCCCCGAGCATCAAAACACTTACTTCGCTCAAGGCGTCCAGGGCCGCAATCGTGGCCTCTGGTGCGGTAGAAATTGAATCATTATAAAACTTCACTCCATCAAACTCCCCTACTAACTCCAATCGATGCGGCAACGGTTTAAATTCAGCCAACCCACCAGAAA
>CAXCBS010000175.1:0-2814 GCA_963980845.1 uncultured Candidatus Peregrinibacteria bacterium
AAAAACAGTTTCTTGCATGATTTTGTCTACTTTTTCTTGATCAAAAAGATCATCAAGACCTTTAAGCTCAATAACTTTGGGATAATTATCAGCTACTAAGGCGGTAACATTTCCTTGCGGGGTGTACGCAGTTCTTGGTCCAGGACCAATTCTATCAGTAGACATTTTAGGGTGAATTATGGATGGGGTTTATTTTATGACGCTTATGAGGGTTTTGTCAATGCAAAGAGTGGTGTTCGTTGACGAAAAACTAAAAATCGTTATAATGCCGGCCTAAACAAATAAACAAAATCTTATGGTAGAAGTTTCTTTGGATTCAGATCCTACCACCCCAGAAAAGCCCCTCGTTGAGGGTCCGGCTTACGATGCTTTGGCTGAATGGGTTTTACAAATTGCTGGCGCTAGTCAGCACAAAAGAGCTACTCAGCAGCACATTTTAGCCTCTATTTTGCAACATCATGGCGCTTGGGCTGATGGAAAGGAGGTGAAAAATGATGTTAAAAGACGCATGGTGGAAATAGGCTATGCTCCGGCCACAGCTTCAACTTATTACAGTACTTCTTGTGGAAGAATTAGAGGTACAGCCGTAGATAAAGTATTAGAATTTGATCCGCCCACTGGTACAGAAAGTACAAAAGGGGGTATTGTGGCTTATTTTACCCGTGCCCGAATAAGTCATGTGTTGCCAGAATTCAATGATGCTGATCGAGAATTTTTGAATCAAGAGTTTGGACCAGAATTATTAGAAGTTATTACTAGAGTAAAAGAGCGACTTGATGTGAGTCTTAAAGAGCTTGGAGCTGAACCTGCCGAATTGCCTAATTTTGATAAAAAATTGCCAATACTAGCTCCTCCTCGGGGGAAACCAGGACGTAAGCCTAAGAAGGGCAGTAGTCCTACTTCAGCCCAGAGGGAGATTGCTGCTTGGGAAGATTTGCAACAAGCTAAGGAGGGTTTTGTGGCTCTTTCCACAGAAGATCAATTAGCTATTTGTAATAATTATTTAGACGAGATTTTTGATACTCCTGAGGACCAAAAAAGAGCGGCTCAAGTGCTTAGGCATATGATTCTTAGCTCTCATCCGGCTTTTAGTGGCAAGGAGTTATATGGAATTGTTTATCCTGAGCAAGATACTAGCCTAATGCGCCCGAGAGTAATTAGTAAAGCCGTTCGCTCAATTTATACTGGATTAAACAAAGGCGCTGGCGATGATTTAATTGAACGTCGTAAATTAAGCGGAGATGAAGATCGTCCTATTAGGTTAAATGCCAGAATTGCCAGGCGGGTTTTAGGAGAGTTACTACTAGATCCTGAAACTGCTATTCAAGAAGAATCAGAAAGATCTGAAGAGGCTGTTAGTGATTGGAGTCAGATTGAGGCGTTGCGACTCAGGTGGAAAGCGATAGTAAAACCGTATCAAGAGGCGAAATGCTATGAGTTTTTAGGTGCGAAATCTGATGGTGGTTATAACGCGGCCACTAGTAGGATTCTTGCTCATGCCCTTAGGTCTGATACAGCAGAGTTTTCAGCCAAAGAGTTAGATCGTTATTTATTGTTGGTGGGTGAAGATCGTAGATCAACGTCTGAGGTAGATTTTGCTAACCGTCGGCGTGAACAACGACAAGTTATTAATTCTTTGCTTAGGCGTAAATTATTAGACATTACAGTGCGTGATCGCCAGCTTTACATCAAAATAAATCCTCGTGTTGCCAAAACTATTTTGAAAACATTATTAAAAATGAAATTATCTAGTTGGGCCAAGCCACCAGCCCCACGAAAACCAAAGCCAGATGTTGTGAGAATTAGAATCCCAAGAGCCTATACAACTGGTTTGCCAGGGACCCATCCTTCAGATCCTATGCCTGTTTCTAGGAGCCGCAGGGGAATTAGTGGGGCTCCGGCCGCAGGAGAATTAACAGAATTAAGAGCAGTACGTCCGGAAAGCGGAGATGGACCAAGACCCGCCGCTCAAGTTGTTGATGTTGATTCTATTGTAGACAGATTAGATGATGAAGTAGATGACCCAGAGCGTGCATTTTGGGGTAATGCAGATCCTAATGACGAGCCTGAAGTCGAGCCTGAGGTCGTGCCTGAGGCAACGTTTAGAATAAAGCAGCCTAAAGAAGACCCAGGAATTACTGCGCTTAAAGAATCTCACAAGAGAGTTTTGGCTAAGTTAAAAGCGGAGAAGGAGAATCAATAAAAGCCACCCCCTTTCTCTAGTAGGCGGCTTTTATACGTAGATCTTTTGTTTTTATTTCTTCCGGCGTCGCGCTAGAACTCCACCTCCAAGTAAGGAGGCAGCTCCTAGTAAAGCGAGACCAGGTCCGGTTGTTGGTAAAACAGCGGTGGAAACTTCACCGTCACTCATGTTGCCAGACTCATCAAGAGTCACAACTTTGAATAAATAGGTTTGTCCTTCCACACCGCCTTCATAGCTGTATTCAGTGATGTCGCCAAGGGCGGTAACTTCTTCGTAAGTTTCTCCACCATCAGTACTTAAATAAAGCATTTGATCAACTAGGTCGCCAGCGCTATTCACGCTTGCTTCCCAACTTAGATCAACCACCATATCAACCACAGTAGCTACAAAATCAGTAACATCTTCTGGTGCAATTTCATCAACCTCCACCTCAGAAACCTCAAATTCGGCTGGAGTGGTATAAGATTTTGCACTAGAGAAATCTCCGGAAGTGGCATTGCCAGCTTCATCAGCTGCACCAGTTACAGTAACAAAATATTCAGTATCAATTTCATGGTCAGAAGTCGCCAAAACTAGTGTAGTGCGATCTTCAACCATGTCTTCACCGTCTT
>CAXCBS010000176.1:0-2803 GCA_963980845.1 uncultured Candidatus Peregrinibacteria bacterium
CACTGGAGGAACCTGTTGAAGACCCAGAAAACTGGGACCGCACCGAATCCCTAATTTCACCTTTTGCTCTTAGTAAAAAGGTTGAAATCGACCCAACATCTGTAATTCGCACTGATTTAATCGGCGAAGCGCCAGAACAAACTCGCGTAATTGAATGGGAAACAACTCTTACCCAAACCGGGGAAAAACTACATATGCAAGCTCACCTTTTAGAGTCCAGTGATGCTATTCGTTTTGTTTACAAATCTATTCCTGAAACATTGGAAACCAAGCAAACTTTTCTAGGTGTTAAAAACAACAAAAATCACGAACAAGTTTTGAATGACAGCGAACTTTTACTAGAAAAAATCCAAGATCTACCAGTAGTAATCATGCGCCCGGGGCCTCGTTTCGCTGATCTTGAAAACGAAAATCTACCTGTTTTAGAGGCCGACAAAGTTAAAAACAACAAAACTTATCGCGTTATTATTACCCCTTCAGCCGAAAACCACGACTCAAGCACTTATACCAGCCGCCCAATAACTGTGCGCCCTGAGAACATTCACAAAAAACCAAAAGACGAAGAGACCTCCGAGGAACAAGAAACCCCCACCGAAGAAGAAGTAACCGAAGAAGAAACTTTTGATCCTACAAAATTCTCATTCACCAAATTGCAAGATTTTATGTTTACAATGAGTTTTGATGGCAAATTAAAACGTAACCGCCAGGACTTTTTACTCTACACCGAAGTCTCGCTCCCCGATTTCCCAACCCCAATACTGGACAACAATCAAATTTTGCTTCATTTCCCGCAAATGAAAGATAAATATTCCGATTACATTATTGCTCCAGAAAACCTATGGATTCATGTTAGCCGCGGAACTTACGAAAATTTCACTGATGAAAATGGTGATATGTATTTCTTGCTCCCTAAACAGGCGCTCGAAAGTTTTACTCTCTACCTCAATTTACCGGTCGACACCCCATCTGGTGTATTTGATATTTATGGCGAAATAGCCACATCATGAAAACTCTTCATTACCTAATCAGCGGGGCAATTCTTTTAAGCCTCATCGGGGGCCAAATTACTTACGCCTCGATTTTTTGTATTGGCGGAGGAGGGTTATCTATCACTTCTGTGCCTAGCGGTTTAGATTTTGGAGATGTAGAAGTTAGTACCAATGACACCACATTAGCCCTCACAGTTCCAGATCCGGTTTATTTTGAAGACATGCGCGGCGTTTTAATCAAAAAAGCAATCCCCAGGTTTTCAATTTACGTCACTGTAACAGATCTAATTGATTCTGCCACCGGCGACAGCATTGATTTAACTAATATGAGCATCAAAACCGACTCCAATGACACAATAGAAATCGAAGACTGCTCGCCCAGAACCGTTACCACGCCCGTTCTTACTGATCTAACAACTTTTACCGACAGCGATGATGATGGCACCTCAGACAACACTGTGCTGGTTATGGGGCGCGATCCTTTTAGTATTATAGGACCTAGCCTTTTTGGAGAAGAAGAACTTGAGCTTGAAAAACTTGATGATGTACTAAAAGGCAAACTTCGTCCCAAATGGATAAAGTTTTTAAATATTTACGTTGGGAAATTCTCTTTTGAACCCGAAATGGAGCTGAACATTCCAGCTTATACTACCTCTGGGAACTATCGCACAACCTTAACGTTTACGATTATTTAAGAGCTTAAGCAGGGCAATAATAATGGCCAAAACCAAAACTAGACCGCCAATTTGGAAAAGCAAAGCATAACTAACTTCACCTAAAGGCTCCTCCTCTTCTTCTGCTTCTAAATCCTCTGGTTCTTCAATTTGAGCTGCTAAATAAGCTTCATAGTCTTCGGCTGACATTACATCTAAATAAACTCGCATTCCGTTTCGCACTGCAATGTTTAACCCAGACTCTTCACTTGCCTCTATTTCTTTTACTTCCATAGCGGTCACGCCACCCCAATAATCTCCTAATTCCGCGTTTTCTGGCACCACAAAAGTCACTGTAAGCTGCTCTGTATCACCACCCATAATTGTTATTTCTTGTCTTTCAATACTCCCCCACAAACCAACTCCATCCTGATTAGCGGTTTCAGTTTTAAGTGCAAAAAACCCATCTTCCTCCTCCGTACTTTCGGCATCCACAACCGCTAAACTAAATTTTGTTGCGTCTTCAAATCCATTAAAAACAGCCACATCACCAGACACTTCATAACCTGGTGCTGCCACTAATTCTAGCCACGTAGATTCACTTGTATCAACCGGATTAATATAAAACCTAGCCATAGCTAGCGGAGCTCCTAATAAACAAACCAGAGCCAAAACCAAAAGAAATTTAAACAAACGCATTTTTTATAAAAGTTATTAAATTATGATTGAACGCCACGATAAGCAGTTCCTAAAGTCATCATGCCACCCAAAGTTATCATAACAGACAAGGTGAAATATGTTAGCGAAATCTGTGGCAAAGACCACACACTAGCGTTAATCATACTCACCTCAGCTGGGTTATCAGTAACAAGCACAATTACACGCAATCCACTCTGATAAATCGTTCTAAAAGTCGCATCTTCCGCATCCGGAGAGTAACTAGCATAAACCGCCCCCATATACGTTCCATACGGGGTGCCCTCAGGTACAGTTAAATGAAAAGGAACTGATTTTTCCTGTTCTGAATCTAAATCTAAATAAGAAAGCTGAACCTTAGTCCAACCACCAATTCCCAACTGATCATCTTGAGCTGCTTTTAACTGAAAATCTTCCAAAGTCGAACCGTCAATCACATCAAGTGATCCCAAATTCACCGCTGCC
>CAXCBS010000177.1:0-2797 GCA_963980845.1 uncultured Candidatus Peregrinibacteria bacterium
CCATTCAATTCAAAGGTTCTTAGAAAAAGGTTAATTGAAGCAGGCATTGAGCCGATTCTTGGAGAAAAAGTTAGGTCTTCTGGCAAGGGTGGCCCTCCCAAAGAGTTGTTTTGGCAAGATGACCTGGACTCCGTAATGCCGGCTTTTTTGCGTGAAGACGGAGCAGTTGAAATAGATGGTAAGGTCTATGTGGGTTTGAGGCGATATGTAATCTCTACTGGGGCTACTGCGTGGAAGGCTTATGAAGCAACATCCGAAGGCAGACTCTTAAAAGCCGACCCTGGTATTGATGTTTATTCTGGTACTACGCTTGTTGATGCTTATCTTAAGTCTGATGTTGATGCGGTTCTTGGGCTGAATTGACCAGATGTTCCAAAACCATCCAATTGGCGGAGCCACAAGGCTTCTTCTTAGATCTTGCCAAAATTAGAGAGGGTTGGTAAGGTTATCTCCACCCTTAAAATTAGCACCCCATGCCACCAAAAAACTCTCCTAGAGAGACTGACGCCTCTGCAGAAACTAAACCAACCCTACCTGCTGTCGGCACTCCTGTTTTCCCCTATGATGCTGACCAATTTAGTTTTCATGATGAATGGCTAATGTTAGGAGAATTTGAGGCTCCAGATGGCAAATCAGATCAACCTGTTGTTTTGACTGGGTACCTTGATGAATTGTTTGGCGGTTCAGAAGAGTTATTAGATATATTAAGTGATAATCCTGATTACGAGACTCTTACAAGAATTTTAGGAGGACATACTGATGGAGGGGGGTATCAAAAATATGATAACCCTCAACAATTTTTGGATTCTCAAGAAGGTTCTAAGGAATGCTTATTAGTAGTTCTTGAGATATTGGAGGAAGAAATAGCAGCGACACGTGCCAGGCTTGGATTGGATAACGCCCCTGTCAAAGGACGAGAATTAGCACCAGAAGTACAAGAAAAACTACTTGCGGCGCTTGAAGCTCGTTTTGCCGCTAATAAGAAAAGACATGAAGGCATTGAATGGGCAGATGTGAAAAGATCACTTGAAGCTGCTCCAGAAAAGCTATGGAGCTTGCAACAAATGGAGGAGGCAGGACACGCCCCTGATGTTTACATGGAAGATGACGAGTCTTATCATTTTGGTACATGTAGTAAAGAAACTACAGAAAGCGTAAGAAGCATAGTATATGATGCAGAAGCGGAAAGAACACTGATGAAATCTCGACAAGAAAACTGTAATGGTAATGCCGTAGACATTGCTGCCTCAATGGGTATTGACCTTATGAACGAGGAGCAATATAGACATCTTCACGCATTAGAGGGCTTTGATATTGTAACGTCAAGTTGGATTAAGGCACCCGATCGAATTAGAGCCCTTGGGAGTGCACCTTACGGGAGTCGCGTTATTGGATTTGTATTCATGGCTCGAGAAGATGTTCGCACGCTTAATGATGATCGAGGGTTCCGCGGGTCGTTAAAGGTTTTGAAGGTTTAAATTTTGGTTTTGGTGGTGGAGTAGATATGTACTTGGCTCCACCTCCAGATTTTAAATCTTGCCACCCTACCTCACCTGCCATGCTTGGGCTCTCTAAATAGAGGGTTGACATTTTTGTGAATCTTGCTATAATCCCCTCCTTTTGTGAACCTTATTTTTTTATAAAAGAAAAGTATAACACCTAAATATGTCTCCAATTTTATCTGGTCGTGATGTCGAACTATTAAGTGAAGAAGGATGGGAAACTAATGTTTGGCTTTGTCGTGAAGATGGTTTTCCTTTATCTGTTATTAAAACTTTTGACAGGGATGATGGATCTCAAATGGGTTATGTTTTTGATGAACGGCTTAAAGAGGAACTCGAAGAAACATTTGAAGCATTTCGCCGGCAATATGGAGATTTTATGGTTCCACAAGTAATAACTCCACGCACTGATAAGCCAGGTCGTTTTATTGTTGAGCAAGACTACATACATGGCCAAAACGGCGAAGGTCACCCTTTTGGGATTTTCATGCATAATCGCGAGCAAATTAGAACGGAGTCTCGCATGCAATTACTTTTACTTATTGATATTATTAAAGAAAATTTCCGCCGCTATAAAGAAGAACATGTAACTGATCCTCGCGAAAATATCCCTTTAGATTTACATGGAAAACGTAATTTAGTGATTGCTCGAAATGGTGATATTAAATATGTGGATGCGGGGCTACGAACGCGTCAGTTTTATGAAATATTTCAAGAAACACCAGAGATGGAAGAATATTATCTCTCCAAGGTTTTATTATTAGAAATTTTGGCCGGAAGAATGTATGAAGACCTAGAAGACGACCCTTTTTATGCACATATTTTAAAAGTTGTATTTGATTATAATGCCGAAGCTGGATTTGTATTTGATAAGACGCACAATGATTTTGAAAGTTACGTTAGAAGGTATATTAAACGTTGGGAAGAGCCACGACCGTTAGAAGCTTAAGTTTTCCCCCTTGCCTCCTCCCCTTCAAACCGTTAATCTGTGGCGGATAAATTCTTAACCTTCCCAAATGAAAGAAGACAAAATCATTCTGATTCTCCAGGAATTAGACAAAGTCCGCCAAGGCCTAAAAGAGATTAAAAAAGATCTGAAAAAAGAAGAAAAAATCGATGATGAACAGTATGAAACCATGAAAAAAACCGTAAAAGAAATGCGCGGGCAAATTAAGGATTTTGAAACTGATTGGAAGGCTGAGCTACATAAAGACGAAAGCTACCAAAAACTGGTGGAAATGAAAGTTGAAAAAGAAGAAGAGACCAAAGCATAATGAAGAACCTACTCGAATTCA
>CAXCBS010000178.1:0-2767 GCA_963980845.1 uncultured Candidatus Peregrinibacteria bacterium
CTGAAGAGTCAACAGCGGCTTCTCTTACTCCAGCACAAGCTTGTGCTGCCGCCATTCAAACCATACCAACAACCCAAGGGGATACTGTTGTATGTGGTTACGCCACAACTGAGACTATTCAATCAGAAGATTCCATGGATGAAGGGAATCAACCTTTCGATATAGCTACTCTACACATTACTTCTACACGCGACGCTGTATCACAAACCGCCGGCGATGAATTGCTACTAGGATGTCTCGTCGAAGAAGAAATCCGATATTTAGGAGCTTATGATCAAGCCACCGGATATCACAATTTACACCAAGTAACTAACTCTGGAGCTCTATTAGATGCCACCGCAAAATCTCCAATCCCAGTTCGCTTAACTGATGCTTACTTCGGAGATTTTGGTGCAGATTGTATTAGCCAAGCTGGTCACGTTACAGCCCTAACTGATTGGTTAGAAGTTACTCAACCAACAGAAAATCTTTCAGCACAAACACACGCTATTCAACTTAAATATGAAAGAAGCTTAGAAGACGCATCTCTAACAGTCGAACAATTAAAAACCATTCTAACTGACCTAGATCAAATTCGGGCCAAAGCAATGGAAAACTATAGCGATAACAGAAAAACTGTTCAAACTATAGACGACATGGTCGGAAGAATGAAACGTTTACAATGGACTTTAGAGAATCTCTAACAAATCTCACTAACGATTTAAAAAGGCTCTAAGTAATTAGGGCCTTTTTTTAATTTAACTTCGTACAAAAATCTTACATAAACTGAAGCCCAATTGAGGAAACAATAAGAGACTGTCTAGAGAAAGGATTCCGCTAAACCCTTGACAAAAAGAAGCAATTAACCTACAGTTGCCGCCTTTAACAAATTTAAAACATGGAAAACGGCATGCTAAGACGTGCCACCCCACTTATTGCTAGTGCTTTGATTGCTAGCGCTCCACTTTCTGGCTGTGACCCAGCCACTAACGATGCCCCTGTTACTTCCCCACCGGTAACAGCCCCTGAATACTCCCCTCTTCCTCCAGAATTACTCCAAAAAATGGAAGTCATGGTATCTCAACTAAATTCCATTGAGGCCCAACTTAAGCAAAACGCTCAAGAAAAAAACCTTACCGAAGATGAACTCTCCGCTCTTGTTGAGCAATTAGCTCAAATCAAGCAAGAAGCCGAGGCAAATATGATCGTTGACACTGAAATCAACCATCGCCAACACCGACTTGCTAGAGCAGCGGAACTGTCCTTACTTTTACTCCAAGCTCCTAGAGTATCTAGCCAAGTTAATACTATTATCGCCTCATTAGAGGACTATGAATTAACCGAGGATGAACTAGCTTTAACTGACACTGTTTTTGATGATGCCAAAACTTGGTGCAAGGCTTACCGCCAAACTACGAACGGAAGCCTTCCTAGCTCTGATTTATGGCCCGTCCGAAACCCGGACTTCAACATCACTGGCATTGAAACCGGTGACGGGATGCTCCCACGGCTAGACCAAATAGAAGATACGGAAAAAGATCTTCAAGACTCTATTGCCGTAGCCCGTGGCCGAGCCACCGGAGAATATGATTTAGATGTTACCGGCGGTTATAGCAACAATATAAATTCCTCTTGGGGATGTCCTGAATCACTTATTTGTGAAGGCGCAGAAAACGACGAAGGAGACCCTGTTTCTAATATGATTGGCGGGACTTTAGACAAACTGTATTCAAGTACCTATTATCTAAACGGTTTTTCCCAACATAGAGACCATTGGCCATCGATGGTTCTTCCTTTTAACGATTTTATTCAATCATTTAAAACTTCCGAAGGCGACCCTCTTTACAAGGAAATTCTTCAAAACCCAGACGAACTTCATAAATATTTCGTAGCTTTAGAACAAGGGCTTTTCGAAACCCATCCGTTTGGCATGATTTTCCCTGAAGAAACTGATAACTACGATTCAATTACTGTTTCTTCCGACTCTCTTGCTCGTGACACTATTTTAGACAGCAGAAAAAACTTTCTGCGCTTACTTATTGGCAAAGATCTAATAGCTTATGTCAAAGGTTACGAATCTATGATTCTAAATAATGAATGGCAAAAATACCGTCCAATTTTGGATCACCACGCTTACGAGCCAGCAGTAGAATCTTCCTATTATTACGAGGACATCCAACCAGGTTTTGTGAAACATTGGGATACTGACAGAGGCTCGGTCATCATCCCTGATGCCTGCGGCGGTAATTTTGATCAATGGAATCTTCATTTAGAATATGAAGAAAACACCTCGGCCGAAGAAAAATTCTGGGTACGACGTGCCTGGGCCGCGGAAACCGCTGGTGGCATTGCCCCTGAAATAATGGGAACCTACATGTTACGCACTGCCCGCCGCCTCGGGATTGAATCCAGTTCACTTAAATCAATTGCCGAAAGCCTACAAGGAAACCCAGCTATTCCTGCCAACTCTGATTTAGCACCTTGGTACCAACAAGAAATCACTCTTGGGGCAGCTGACAAAAAAGCTCCAAAAAAAGGTAAACGGGGGTAGTTTGTGCTACCTCCAAAAATTGTACTAAAAGGTCTTAAATGATATAATTTAATCGTCAAGACCTTCAGCCTGCTACTGAAAAGAGCCCCCTACTATTAGGAGGCCCTTTTCTTTATGTTCAACTGGTGGAGGCAAAGGGAGTCGAACCCTTACTGATCGGCTGTCAAGACCAACAGCGCAGCCGTGCTACCCCCATGTTGAACATCTCCACGCTAGCAAAACGAGATGAACTCTCGT
>CAXCBS010000179.1:0-2759 GCA_963980845.1 uncultured Candidatus Peregrinibacteria bacterium
TCCAGTGTTACTGGCTCGCCAAATAATAAGATTCCTTCTTTGGTGGCCAGGGTGGAATTAAAAGTGTCAGTATAAAAATTAAAATTAAATCCAATTTCAATTGATTCGGGATTTTCTTGATAGGTTTCACTTTCTTCAAGCGAAATTTCTTCCCAGAAATCAGAGGACTTAACCTCTTGGAGATAGGTTTTTTGGTAAAAGTCAGGGGTGTTTTCGCGGGATTGCCACTGGTAGGCAATTTCAGTTTCTTTGTCGTTTACGTTTAAGGTGACTCCCTCAACCATAAGATCTTCTTCTGGGATTGGGAATTCAGTATTAAAAGTGGTTTCTAGTACCTCGACAGTGGGGATAAGCTCTTCCTGTATGATAATAGTTTCAATAACTGCTTCTTCGACTATTGTGTCTTGAATTTCTAGGATTTCTGCGTCGGCGGTGGTTGCCTCGAGTTCAATGATTTCTGCTTCGATGATTTCCTCTTCAACGATGATTTCCTCTTCAACGATGATTTCCTCTTCAGTGATTAGTTCTTCTTCGATCACGACTTCTTCAACTTCTTCTTCAACAACTTCCTCTTCAATAGTTTCTTCGGCCTCTCCTAGGAGAATGTCGGTTTGCAGGTTGGAAGAATGGATTTTGAAATGAAAATTTGAAAGAAAATCAGAGCGTAATACCACGGGATCACTTATATTGATAGTTTGGCGTTCGCCTTCTTTTGTTAGGAGTGAAGCTTGGAGATTAAATAAGCCAGATTCAAATTGGCCTAAGTCAATGGTGAATCCTTGAGACCCATCATCGTAATTTTTGATTTGATAGTTAAAAGCTTGTTTGCGCGAAATAGGGATCATGGGTTGTGCCACTACTTCGATAATACCTTCAAATGAGTCGGGATTGTTTTGATCAATGCGAATTTCGAGAGTGTCGTCTTCGGCCCAGGCAGATACATAATAGTTCACCATTAGCATCATGGATGTTGCTAATAGAAGATTAAAAAAGAGTTTGAATATTTTTTTACTGCTGAATGGCACTGGCAGAAGGTTTACGGATATGTTTTTTGATAGATAAAGAGACCCAGCCAATAGCACACAGATAAGCGGCGGCGGCTAGAATATAGAGAACAGTATTTAAAGGCATGAAATCAGGGTCGTCTTCAGTAGAAGTAACGTTAAAATTAGCTCTTACAATGTCACTCATGGTGCTAGTTCGTAGATCGCGACTGTATATGTAGGTGGTGTAGTCTCCGCTTGGCACACTGTCTGGAGATTCAATAGCAAATGTCCCTGATTCAGGATGGGAAACGGTTTGTAAAAACCATTCGCTTTCTCCTTTCCATAGGATAAATATTTCAGATAAAGGATTGGTTTCTCCTTGAAATTGAAGATCAATATCTGGCCCAAAAATAGTGGTTGTTCCCAGTCTACCGATTTCTTCGATTGAGAAAATTGAAGTATGCATGGTGGGGGAGTTGACTTTGTAGTGTGCGTTTACAGTTAGCGGTACTGATTCAGCGTCACGGTCATAAGTAACTTCACCGTGTTCTTTTTCGTATTTATTAACTCCGTTTTCATCAAGAGCTTGGATTATAAGGGTGAAAGTTCCTTCTTGTGGGAATGGTGTGTGGGCATTAAAAGTACCAGTAGCATCTGATCGTCCGGACCAGGCTTGATAATTGGCACCTTCTTGGTTGCGTAGATAAATGCGAAGGGTGTAGTTAACAGGAGCGGTTCCGTAAACGAAAAAGCTTGAATTGGTAAAAACAGAGCCATCTAAGTCAATAACATCAATTTCTTCGGTGAAAATCGGGGTTGCTTCTTTTGGGTCGTCACCTTTGACGATTTCAATGGCATCCATTTGGTGATCGCCGTCAGTATCTGTTAGAAAATCACTGTCAGTAATGGTGATTTCAGCTGCTGGAATTCGTTCAATGTGATCTTTGTTTAGATTAACAATGGAATAAGAGTTTTCTTCGGTGGTGGTTAAGGGGGCGAGTTCATCGGCTTCTGAAAAATTGAGTTCACTGGTTTCATGAGTGAAAATCATAAGGTCAGGGTCTTTTTCAACTACTAATTCTGTTGGTTCGGATTTGTTTCCCCAGTAATCAATGGTGACTAAGGTAAATGAATTAAATCCATCTTTTAAGGTAAGGGTGGTCTCGGTTTGGGCAGAGTCATCGGTTTGTAGAGTTTGGAGAAGAGCGCTGTTTTGATGAATTCCAACAGTGGCATTTGGTTCGGATTTGATTTTGACATGTACTTCGGATCCGTCTTCGGAGGTGTTTAAAGAGAGAATTGCAGGTTTAAGCCCTTCTGTGTCAGCCGCTAAATCAACTGTGCCTACGGTGGTAAGATTTCCATTGCGTTCGATTTCAGCGCCCACCTGTAATGGTATTAACAGGAGTAGAGCGATAATCGCGAGTTTTATTTTTAATGTTGGTTTCATGTTTGAAAGCGTATTTTATCTATATATTATACCTGAAAATCAGGTTAAATGGAAGGGTTTTTAGCTCGGGCTTGAAACTATGCGCATCCGCAGTTATGATATGTCCGATCTTTTGAAAATTTGGCGCGGTGGCGGAGTGGCTACGCAGAGGTCTGCAAAACCTTGTACACCGGTTCAATTCCGGTCCGCGCCTCCAAACTTGCTCCGTATGGAGTTGAGGTACGCCCGGGTGGTGGAATGGTAGACACGAGGGACTTAAAATCCCTTGGAGGCAACTCCGTGTGGGTTCGATCCCCACCCCGGGCACCACCAAGGTGCGCAGG
>CAXCBS010000180.1:0-2756 GCA_963980845.1 uncultured Candidatus Peregrinibacteria bacterium
CCCCTGTTGCGAAGGCCACTTACGTCAAAAAGCACAACCACTGGGTAGTGTACTGGCGACGAGCCGATATGAAGTGGCACAGTTACGAACCGGAACCGACGGTGAAACGCCTCGAAGACTTCCTAGACCTGATCAGCGAGGACAAGCACCGCTGCTTCTTTGGTTGATGAAGTTTTGTGAGGCGGTCCTTTTTTGCGTTCTGGGTGTGACCAATTTGGCTGGGTCGAGTGGGTGGCCTCGGTGGCGCAGGGGTGGCCAGAGTGGGCGCGTCTGGAGCGTTCTGAGGGTGGGCATGGCTGGGGTCATGGGTCGGCTGAAGGTGCCGGAGAGGTGTGGAATGGGGAGATGTGGGCTGATTGAGGTGGTGATGACTCGGAGTGGACTTATAAAATATGGATAGACAAGGATACTCGTAATCCCTTGGTCCTTGGCGCGAGCTCTCCAAAGCCACTCTTCACCCCGCTGATTCTAAGGTGGGGGAGCTATTGGTGTGCTGTGGAATAAGGCCACCTACGTGCGACCCACTCAGTCATTCAACGCAAAATGAAAAGCCAAAATCACTGTCCGCCACGCACCAACCGAACACGATAGTAAACGCTCCGGTAGTAGTTGTCATCGTACCCAATGTTGAAACTGAATCTCCATGCGTAGCTAACACTACTGGCATTGGGCGAAGACGACCAAAACCACGCCGCCAGTGTGTTTGGAAAATAATCGGTATTAATGGTGGGAGAATTTTCTGTCACAACAATTTCTCTCAGCTCATCCTTAGTTGGCACCCTCCAATCATTGTAACCACAGAATGATTCACCATTACTGCCGTTGATCAATTCGTCCCAATCTCCATAAACATTTTCCTCGCCAGCCGCCGTCTCTGCGGCACCACCCCAGCGGTACTCATTATCTTTATCATGGGTGTCGTCATCATCAGTCTTCACTTCCCAGATCAGGCCCGTCTCGTTGTCTCGAACGCAACTCCACTCTGTCGCAACGTCATCCAGCAACGCACCACTGCTGCTAATTTTTGACAATCCTGTGCTTGTGTTGCCGCCTCCGTCATCCACAAATTGTACCGCATATCCTAAGTTTGGATGGACTTGGCTCAGTGTTCCCAAAGCTCTCTCCAAATCTTTCTGCTCCCATCCGTGGCGATTACTGTACTGGATCACGCGATTTACTTTCTTTCCACTGCCTGCTTCAAGTGCAGAGACAAATGCCTCTACGCTCTGTTTTTCAGTCGGTCCAATTAAGCTCCACCCTTCTGGAACCCCCTGTCCAGACCATGTGGCTGCTGAGGTTGATGACAAATCAAGAGTGACGTCTTCAGACAGCTTGACCCAATAGCCTTGCAATGGATCTATTGTTGACTGTTGATTAGGATAGATGGCCTCCAGTGCACCTCCGAATAGTTGCTCAACCTCAGCTGTATCACCAATCGCAGTAGAAAACAGGTTCCAACCTGAACATAACTCAACTGTACCCAAATCAGAATCCACCTCTTCAGGAGCTGGTAGTTGAACAGTAACAGTTGCGCTATTCGAGTACTCACCACTTTCATCTCGAGCACGATAGGAAAATTTGTCACTACAGGCAACATTACTGGAGGACTCGTATAGGAAGCTCCCTGCTTCCACATCTATTAATTGTACTGTCCCTTTCTCTGGGGTTTCATTAATTTCGTAAGTAATGTCATCACCATCCACATCATAACCATCAAGAGAGGAAGTGACATTTCTATCATTTAGTTCTACCCATTTCCCTGTAGCAATAGGAGCATCATTAACTGCCGCTATAGCAATGTTAACTGTTGCTGTGTCACTATCTCCTGAATTGTCTGTTGCACGATATTCGAAGGTATCTAATCCATTGTAATTCTGAGCTGATGTATATGTGTAATGGCCTCCATTTAGTATGACCGTTCCGTGTTGAGGGCTGGTAATAACTTCAAAGGTATGCGTATCTTCAGCATCACTATCAATGACGCTTAGTCCTCCAAGAACATTAGTATCTTCCTGAATAGAAATGCTACTGTCTGATGCTACAGGCGGTTCGTTTACTTCATTTATTCTCACATTTATTATCGCCGTATCGCTTCCACCCGCAGTGTCTGAAACTAGTACTGTAAAGCTATCTGAGCCACTAAAATATTCATTGGGGGTGTATATGAAAGAAGCATCAGATCCGTCTAGAACCACTGTCCCGTCGGAAGGTGTGCTCTGAATACTATAATTTAATATATCGTTGTCAGAATCACTTGCCGACAAGCTTCCTAAATAAACTTCCCCTTCATTCATTGTAATGAATTTAGAACTGAGAACAGGTTCAGAGTTTAGTAGTTCAATATTGTTCCCATAACCATTTCCATCACTATCATAACTGCTTTCTGGTATTGAGGTTTCACGTATAATTTCTATTTTATTTTCTTGAACATCCCAAAACTTAACCTCACCAAGTCCCTCTACAAGCCAACTAACAGATTCCGTTGACGCTGATCCATCAGAACTTATGGTAGAAAGGCTACTTGAAATTTTCGCCGCAAGAAAATTCCCAAGGGGTGTCACTATTTCCTCAAAACCGAGAAGTTCACTAATAGAGGTGTAAGTAGCAGCAAAGCTTTCACCCAACGAAGGGATGACATAATTAAGAGCGCCTGTACTGGTGACACGTTGTCCAGGTTGTATAGTTGCATGTGCTATCTGAAGAGGTGGATTCATTTCAACATAGACTTCTACATCGCCGTGCCCACTTATATATTT
>CAXCBS010000181.1:0-2743 GCA_963980845.1 uncultured Candidatus Peregrinibacteria bacterium
GACGCTTTTTCGTTCTAAATCAGCAAGTCGCTGCTCTTGGTTCATTAAATGCTCTTTTATCGTGGAGAGCTCTTTGAGGATTTTTTCTGAGTTATCCATTTTTGTGGAGGGTTTAGTTGCCAGACTACTTTCCTTATTCTAGTATGGTTTTCCTTTTAATTAAAATTTTTGTATGAAGAAGCTATTTGTGACGGCAATTATAATGGTTTTTTTGAGCGGTTGTTCGTATTCAGAATTTAAATTAGCGCAACATAAAACTGATGTGGACGTTACTGACCGCGAGGGCAAAGAACGGGTGGAGCGGCCAGAGGAAATAGTTGTTTTGGAGGAGGAGTTGGGGGAGGAGGAGTTGGAGATGGAGATTAATTTGGGGGTGCCTTTTTATTCACAAGCGCCACACGGCGACTGGGGCATGCCTTATCAGGAGGCGTGCGAAGAAGCGAGCTTGCTGCTCGCTTGGTATTACGTGCAAGGGGAGTGGCCTTCAATTGATGAATTTGAGGCGGATGAGCTGGCTATGGTGGGCTGGGAAACAGAATATTTTGGGCAATACGAGCACACGGATATTACGCAAACCGCGGAGATGGCGAGCGTGTATTTAGGATTTGATAATTGGCAAATCTTGGAAAACCCAACAGCTGAGGACTTGAAGGCTGAGCTCGCGGCCGGGAATCCGATTGTGGCTCCTTTTGCCGGACGTTACTTAGGAAACCCTTATTTTACAGGTTTGGGACCGGTTTATCACATGTTAGTTATTCGTGGATATGACGAAGATGAATTTATAACTAATGACGTAGGAACGCGGCATGGAGAGAATTTTGTTTATTCATATGACACGCTAATAAACGCGCTACATGATTGGGATGACAGTGCGTCTTATGATGATGAGGGGATTCTGAATGGGGGGAAGAGGGTGCTAGTTCTTCGATCGGAGTAACTGCGTCAATGACCCAACCAAAAAGCTTGTTTGTAGCAATAAGCCAAGAGCAAAAGAAGCGGGGATGGCGTAAAGGCCGTAGTCTTCGAGAAGATAGGCGCTGGAAAACATGGTCAGGGCAATTGTTGTAACGTGAATAAGTGAGGGGCGCCAGGTGTTTTTGAGTGCGTAATGGGATCTGGCGAGGAGGTGAACAACACTTTCCAGTGGGACTGAAAAACAGTAGACCATAAGGAGTGATGAAGTGGCGATGACTGCGGCTTGATCGAATTTGCCGCCGCCGAGAAGAATGTTGATAACTGGGTAACTAAGCGCGGCTAGCGCGCCGGCGGCGAGGGCTGTTAAACCAAATACCATGAGGGCTTTTGTTCGAACGAGATGGGCGAATTCAGTGAATTTCTTTTTAGCGGAAAGATTGGAAAGATTGGCAAAGGCAGCCAGGGCAATTGCAATACCGATTAAGCTCACTGGTACGCTTTGGAAATTTCTGGCAAAAGCATAGATTGTGACGCTTCCTTCTTCGAGATTAGAGGCCAGGCGTACAAACCACCATAATAGGATTTGCCACATGCCAAGTTGGGCTACGCGGGGGATCATGAGGTGTACGGTTTCTTTTATTTCAGGTGAAAATTTGAGACAGAATCCCGGGCGCCAGCCATAATGAAGCATTGATGGGACGCGAATCCCAAGATGAAGAAGGGCTCCCAAAATAGTTCCCATTACTAATCCAAAAACGCCGTAATCTGGAGCGAAAACAAACACTCCAAAAATAATTCCAATGTTATACATCACTGGAGAAAGGCCGTACCACATAAATTCCTTAATCGAAATTAGGGCGTTGCCAAACGTATTGGAGATTGCAAACAGAATTGGCGACAGGAGCATGAGGCGCGTAACTTGAATATATTCCGCTTGCTTAACGGCATCAAATCCAGGCACTAAAAAGTTGGTGAGATAAGGTAGAATTAAGGCGAAAACTGCACAGGCAATTACAAGAATTACTAATCCGTAACTAATAATTTGATTGGTGTATTTAACAGCATTTTCTTTCTGTTTTTCGTCTAAGTGAGAAAAGATCGGAACAAAAGCCGCGGAAAGAGACCCGGTAACAAGAAGGGCTAGGAAAAAATCTGGAATCACAAAAGCGGCGTTGTAAACATCTAATTCAGCCCCGGCACCAAAAGTGGTGGCAAAAGTTCTATCGCGAACTAAGCCTAGAAGGTAGCTGAGACCAGAAGTGAATGTGAGGGCCAGGGCTGTGTGAAAAATAAGCGTCCTAAAGCCTCCGGCCTCATTTTTTTTGGCCCGAAGTTTTTCTAGGATTTTGTTCATAAGTTGTGAGTGGCGGGGACGACCGGACTCGAACCGGCGACCTTCTGCGTGACAGGCAGACGCTCTAACCAACTGAGCTACGCCCCCTTATTGTGCGCGAGGATGATAACGCGGATTTGGCCTGTGGGCAAGGATTTTTTTTGGGTATAGCAAAAAGTCGGTGGTTCGTTGGAGAAAAAGGTGTGCAGGATGCGGCTTGGCAGGCCGCGGGGACCAGAGGGCGACGACCCCCTGGTCCCGTCGGAATCGACTATGGATCAGGAGCTACGTCTAGCCCCGGCGGCCCTTCTGGGGCTCTTCGGTCTCGGGTTCTTCGGTCGCGGTGGACGGGTGGCAGCCTTGCTCGACCTCGGGGTGCTTGGCGTAGAACTCCTCGGCCTCCTCTCGGCTCTGGAACGGCAGGTGGCCGCCCTCGGCGTTGGGGCACTCGTCCTCGGGGTCGCGGAAGCCATCGGCGTCCGTGTCCGAATCGAT
>CAXCBS010000182.1:0-2651 GCA_963980845.1 uncultured Candidatus Peregrinibacteria bacterium
GTTGGTGATTTTTTTACTGTTCATAAGAATTAAGGTACTTGGATTTCTTGAGTAAGAGAATTATTGGCCACATTGATGTCGCCATCAACCATGGTTACGCCAACTTGTACATTAACGTAATTTTTAGAAGAGAGGTCAAAAAGAGTAAGTTTGCTGGAATATAGCATTGTGCATTTGGAAGGTTCTGGCACTACTATCCCGGCAGGAGAACTTATGCCATTAGCAACAAAAGTAACTTCTATAGGTTGGCCCGCGATCTTCGCCCCTTCTTCATTATTACAGATTTGAGCCGCAAAAGAGTTTGTGGCTTTGTCTAAATCAATGCTGGCCACATAAACATCTGCCCCTCCAATTGGCTCAGGCATAACTTCAGGTTCGGTTTCATCTGCCGGCGCTTCAGCATCAAGTAATAAGTTTGTCTGCATATTTTCCTGAGTACTATCAAATAGTCCAGTATTCATTCCAATAACTACTGCTACAACAAGCACTACAACAATTACACCACTAATAATCCATTTAAGATGTTTCCTTATGGGGCAAGAAGTTTTCTTTTTGGCCATAATAAAAGAAGGTTAAAAATTTCTTAAAACATTATACCAATTCTCCCTCTAAAAAGAAATTGTCAGCTTTTTTAACCTGAACATTTACTATTTCTCCCTCTAAATCACGGCCGGAATCAAAAAAGACTTCCTTGTAATGCGGGGTGCGACCAGAACAACGTATCCCCTCTTGTTTTTCAACTAAAACTTCTACTGTTTGGCCCACAAACTGCTCGTGTTTACGACGAGAAATCTCGCGCAGAGTGTTGTTTAACAAATGGAAACGACGGGCTTTTTCTGGTTTGGGAACGTTATCCGGAAGGTGCTTGGCGGAATGCGTGCCCCGACGCGGCGAATATTGAGCCATAAAAGCCATATCACACTCCATTTTTTTCATAAGTGAAAGCGAATCCATGAATTCTTCTTCTGTTTCACCAGAAAAACCAACAATAATATCCGTAGAAATAGCACAGCCTGGAATGTGTTTTTTTATAAGCTCTATAAGGTGCAGATAATGCTCGCGAGTGTAAGTGCGACGCATATCGCGTAACACCTTGGTATTACCAGATTGCACTGGCAAATGAATCCAAGGCTGAAGGGTTTTAAGTTCGTTATGTAGAATAATTAAATCTTCGGAAAAATCTTGAGGGTGTGGAGAGGAATAACGGACGCGGCGCAAACCTTTGGCGTAGAGCTTATCAATTTCGCGCAGCAGAGTTACAAACGGACGCTCAGCGGTTTCAGTTTTCTTAGTAGACTCTGATGAAGCCATCATATTTTCGCCTCTAAAAATTTCTTGATTAAAAATTACATTAGGAATTTCACCATCAATTTTAACCTGACCGCCAAGTTTGTCTTGAACGCTTAGACCATAAGAATCAACGGTTTGTCCAAGGAGAGTTATTTCTTTAGCGCCAGCTTCAACAGCGCGTTTGCATTCTTTTATAATCTCATCCATGGGTCTACTTTTTTCGCGACCGCGTGAAAACGGCACAATACAGTAAGTGCAAAACTTGTCACATCCGGTCTGGATCGGGACCCAAACTTGAGTTTTTGATTCACGCTTAGGAGCAATATGAAAATAACTTTCCAAATCACCTTCATCGGCAGGCATTTTGAAATCCGGACGCAACTCAGTAATTAAATCCCCCAGTTGAGGCAAATCATCAATCTTAAAAACCAAATCTATGGGTTCTTGACGAAGTAATTTGTCTTTTTTTTCAGAATTTATAGTACTGGACTGACGGACCATACATCCCGTAATTCCAACCATAAGATTAGGCCGCTCGAGACGCATTCTATTTAGTTTGCGAACCTGTCCATAAACGCGATCTTCAGCGCTCTGACGGATTGAACAAGTATTATACAAAATAAAATCAGCATTTTCTTCGGATTTTGCAGGAGTAAAACCCAAATTATCTAATGCCGCCGAAAGCCGCTCGGTATCGGAATAGTTCATCTGGCAACCGTAGGTGTTGATGTAGTACCTCATAACTTTTGCTCGAGTTGTTTTTTAAATAGCAGGTAAGGAAACTGCCCTAATTTGTCTTGAATGTAAATATGTAAATCATGATAACGATTTTTTCGAGCTCCAACTTCTTCAACAATTTTTTGAATTTCAGTGCGAGCTTCGAGCCAACCAATGTCTCGTTGTAAAATCTGATTCTGGGCGGTTTTTTCAAATAATTCGTTTAATTGGGCGGTCAAAATTTCTTCTTGCTTGAGTCGCTCACTAAAATCACGTGTGCTGCGAATTTGGTCGCGTTGCACAATTAAATCATTTAAATATGGGTTCCCCTGCGGCACAACACCGCGATAACTTTCAATTAAATAAGGGATCGTATCCTGGCGATGACTAAGCACTTCATCCAATTCGTCTTCTACTTTTTTTAATTCTTTTAACTGTCTGACTAAACTGTTCCAAACCCAGGAAGTTCCAAGTCCTAACAGAACTAATGTGCCGATGATAATAATAAGTAAGTCTGTCATAAAGTTTTTCCAGTTGGTAAATGGGCGCCGTGTTTGCGGATTAATTTTTCCTTGAGGGCATCACGAACATCCATAATATTACGTGCCATTTTATAAGGTGCGGGCACGTCATGAATAATAAAT
>CAXCBS010000183.1:0-2649 GCA_963980845.1 uncultured Candidatus Peregrinibacteria bacterium
TCTGAGTTTTCAGACGACCTTAGCGACGATCTTATCGAGATCCCAGAAGGGAACAGTGATGAAGCTATCGAGCTCGAAATATACGAAGACGAAGACTAAACCTTCCCCAGCCGAAACTGAAGCGCTTCAAAAATATGTGGCTCTTTTATAACCTCATCCCCACACATATCAGCCACGGTACGGGCTATTTTTAGAATGCGTGTATAACCACGCGCTGATACGGTTTCATTTTGTAGTTGATCGTGCAAATAGCTCTCTGCTGCCCGGCTCAACACGCAGAATTTATTAACCTCTCGTCCCAAAATATCTGAATTTAATTTAACCGAAGATTTAAACCTTTTTTGTTGCATGGCCCGCGCTATTTCTACCTGCCCCAAAAACGTTTCCAGCGGAAACCAATTATCATGGCCCAAGTCTTTTATAGGGATCGGACGCATTTTGTGACGGATATCAATTCGATCCAAAAAAGGACCAGAAAGTTTTTTGCAGTATTTCAGTTTTTCTATCGAAGTGCACGAACATTTTTTCTTATCATGTCCTATATATCCACAGGGACACGGATTCATAGCCCCAATCAGCGTAAAACGAGCCGGAAACCGATAAGCTCCCTTAGCCCTTGAAATCGTAATCACCCGATCTTCTAGCGGTTGGCGCAGGCTTTCTAAAATTGGCCGCTTAAACTCTGTTAATTCATCTAAAAACAGCACCCCGCGATGCGCCAACGTGATCTCGCCTGGTCGTACCGGCATCCCGCCTCCAATTAATGAAATTAGCGAGGCGGTATGATGCACCGACCGAAAAGGACGCTCGGTAATTAGCGGCTGATCATTGTGTAGCAACCCGGCGGTTGAATAAATTTGCGTTAACTCAATTTGCTCCTTATGCGACAAAGGCGGCAATAATTTTTTAAGCTGCCGCGCAGTCATGGTTTTGCCACATCCTGGACTCCCAGAAAAAAGAACATTATGCCCTCCGCTAGCGGCCACGGTAATTGATTGCAGTGCCGCCTCCTGTCCTCGCAAATAAATGCACCGACTGACGTCAGCCGCACCATTTAATTCCCCTTGTCCCGGGATAGCCGGACAGAGCAAACTAGCTCCTCTTAAATGATCAATCAAATCACGCAAATGCTCCACTGGATAAACACGCAAATTTGCCCCAAGCAGTGCCTGGGTCGCATTTTTTGCCGGCACATAAATAGCCTTAAAACCATTCTGTTCGGCCAGTAGCGCGGCTGAAACTACTCCTGGCACTGGCCGCAAACTCCCATCAAGTGCTAACTCCCCCATAAAAAAAGCTTCTTTTGTTTTTTTGTCCGGAACCTGCAAAGACTCGAGCAACATACCCACTGCAATCGGCAGGTCAAACGAAGGGCCACATTTCCGAACATCAGCCGGCGCTAGATTTACAACCTTGCGCACGGCCGGGAACTTGCCACCACTATTAACAATCGCTGACCGAACTCGTTCTTTAGATTCTTGTACCGCCGCATCTGGCAAACCCACCACCGTAAATCGTGGCAAACCCTGCAACAAATCAACCTCTATCTCCACCGGATAGGCCTCAATTCCCGACGTCGCACATGAATAAATTTTGGATGGCATGTCTCCGTTTTATCACAGCGACATTAAATCCAATTAACAAACTAATTAACAAAAAATTAGAAAATCTCTACCCTTCTGTTACCACTTCAAAAACTACAATTCCATCTGTGAAATAAAGCTTCCCGCTCTCATCATCATAAGCCAACTCTATTTTTTCATAATCCATTTCCCGTGTGGAAGGAACTTCATAAATTACTGCAAAGTCATCTTTTTCAACGTCATATGACCCCACTGAAAAACTAACAGATTCTAATTCTGAAAATTCGCCACTAAGCAGACTTTTCAAAACATCCACTGACCCAGCCGGATCTTGTTTAATAAACGCTTCTAAATTTTTATTGGTAGCAAAATAAATTTTCTGTCCTGCTCCCCACACCGCTTTTTCCAAATCAAACTCAAACGCCCATTCCTCAAATGTTGCTTCACTTGTTTCCACAATCCACAATATATTTCCTTCTGCCAGTAGCAATTTTTCATCATCTAGAGACCATTTCGCCATTGTTAGTTTCGACAAATCCCCGAGCAGCGACCGCGAACTTTCCTCTGTATCAACTAAATAAAGAGTAGTCTCATCCTCTCCCTGATCTGCGGCTAAAACAAACCGCCCAGTCCGCGATTCATACGAAGCCGGATTTTGAAGTTCTCGATCAAAATAAGCCAAAACCTCCTCGCCACGCATTAATTTTTGCTTGTTATAAGTTTCGTCCATCACAAAACTCAAATCACTTTCTAGCTCTTCCGTCGCAAATAAATGATTCACATTTTCAACGTCTATTTCCGTGCTTAAAGTAGGTACGTAATCGAAATCAATCTCCTTTTCCGTATTATTACGCCGTTTTACTGTGGCGGAAAAACCTTCATTAAAATAACCATCTTTGGTAGCTATTACCGAATAAGTTCCACTTAATAATTTAACTTCGCACGGATCAGCCGCGCAGTTAATATTTTGTGGTACTTTGAGACGTGCTCCTGAAATTTCCACCTCATAATTACTGTCACCTGTCAGTACCAGCGTCCCTTTATCAATCACAAAGGTCCAGAAAAT
>CAXCBS010000184.1:0-2556 GCA_963980845.1 uncultured Candidatus Peregrinibacteria bacterium
AAATCCTGTTTTGGTTATAAGAATTCAACACAAAATCCGAAGAAATTCTATTAGCCAACACAAAATCTTCTGGGAAATTTATGTCTGTTGATTCCAACCTATCTACCGGGAGTAGATACGGAGTTTTTCCAATACGTTTTTTGCTATTTTTTACAACATCACTGCGCACAATATAAAGACCCATAGTCTCAATTACCGTGTCTGACAAATCAAAACTATTTGGAATATGCTCTAAGTCATAATCAGCCTTATCATCAGTCCAAGTATAAAGTTTGTCCTTAAAAACACTCACCACCGAATCATATTTGGATTCTTCTTTTAATTTTTTGATACCACGATCAATAGTTTCACTTGTTAAAAACGGACTTGTCCCCAAAGCCATCACATAAATATCAGCCTCCACTTGCGCCGCTTCATTTACTAACAATTGATGACCATCAGTGGCATTAGTAGCCAAAGAAGGGTCACGCTTAAGAATCTTGCAAGGATAATTATGCGCCATCTCAATAATATAATCCGACTCCGTATCCAAATAAACCTCGTCAATTTCTTCACATTTCAAAAGAGTTTCCAGCATCCATTGAAATAACGGTTTATTCCCAACTAAAGACACGTTTTTATTATCAATTCGTTTGCTTTCATATTTAACCGGTAAAAAGGCAACAACTTTCATTAAAAATTAAATTATTTAATACAAGCATCAATCTTCATAAGTTGATCTAACAAAGATTTTAATTCACTCAAAGGAAATTGTGTAGCCGCGTCAGACAAAGCTTGTTCCGGATTATCATGAACCTCCATAAACAAAACATCAATCCCCGCTGCCACCGCGCTCCTCGCCAAAGTTGGAATAAAACGTCTATCCCCTCCTGAAACTCCCCCTAAAGCACCTGGTTTTTGCGTGCTATGTGAAGCATCAAAACAAACCAAAGCATCTGACTCTTTCCATATTTCAAAATTTCGCATATCAACCACTAAATCCTCATATCCAAACGAGTATCCCCGCTCTGTAATCATGACTTTTTCATTCCCTGTAGATTTAATTTTTTCTAATATCGGCCCCACCTGCTCCGGAGCTAAAAACTGACCTTTTTTTATATTTACAACTTTTCCAGTCTTCCCAGCAGCCAAAATTAAATCTGTTTGACGACACAAAAAAGCCGGGATTTGCACAATATCTACCTTATCTCCATAAACCTCTATTTGCTCCGCCGCATGAAAATCTGTCATTACCGGGACATCTAAACTCTCGCGAATTTCCAAAAGAATTTTCATTCCTTCTTCAATCCCAGGACCACGATAACTTTCACCCGACGTTCGATTAGCTTTATCAAAAGAAGCTTTAAACACAAACCCAACTCCTAATTCATCTGTTATAGATTTTATGCTTTTCGCTATTTCTAAAGCATGTTCCCTGCTTTCAATAACACATGGGCCACCCATAAAAACCATCTTATTCCCAACGCCAACCGAAATATCACCTATTTTAATTTCTGCCATAATTACCTATTAGATAATACATACTCAATAATCTCTCTTACTGCTCCGTCACCGCCTTTGCGTTCAGCTACATAGTTACATACATTTTTCACCTCATCGATTCCATTTTGCACAGAACAAGCAAAACCAACTTTTTTAAGCACATCCAAGTCATTAACATCATCACCAATATAAACTATTTCTTCATCAGTCAATCCTTGCTTCTGTTTTATTTCTTCATATATTTCTAACTTATTAGAAATTCCTTGATAAACAAGTGATATCCCAAGCTCTTTCATTCGAACACTATTAGCTCCTGACGATCTCCCAGAAATCACTCCACATTCAATCCCGTTTTGTTGAGCTTTTTTAACACCCAATCCATCATAAACATTAAATTTTTTAACTTCTTTATCATCAAGATAAGTGATGCTTCCATCAGTCAAAACACCATCAATATCCATAATAATAAGTTTGATCTCTGTAAGTTGCATACTTGGCATTAATAAATGCTAATCATTTAAGTCCCTCTTTCAGAAGGTCATGAATGTGAATACAACCTATCAATTTTTCACCTTCTAGTATAGGCAAAAACGATATTTTTTCAGTTTCCATAAAGGTCAAAACATCTATTGCCCGATCCCCTGTTTTTACAAATTTTGGCTCGGCATTCATCATTTCTTCGGCCGTTACATCAAACGCCTCTTTGCCTAGTCGTTCAATCGTGCGCCGCAAATCACCGTCAGTAATAATTCCCTCTAACTCTCCATTATCATTAACAACCGTAGTTGCCCCTTTTCGATAAGAAGTAATTGTATTTAAAACTTCATGAAAACTATCTATTTTTTTAAGCTCTCCAGCCTCAGACATTAAATCATCAACTGATAAAAGAAGCTGTTTACCAAGCACTCCACCCGGATGATACAACGCAAACTCCTCTTTTTTTAAATCTTTTAAATGCATTAAACAAACCGCAATCGCATCGCCAATAGCCATTGAAACCGTACTACTTACGGTGGGAACAATTCCTAGCGGGTCTCCTTCTTGCATTACTCCAGTACACACATGCAAATCTGA
>CAXCBS010000185.1:0-2524 GCA_963980845.1 uncultured Candidatus Peregrinibacteria bacterium
CAAACAGATAGAGATCAACATTGATTACGTCCTCACACTCGTCAAAACTTATCACGGAGATCATGTCAAAAATAAGGAGCTTTTAGTTGATATCAACAAGGCGATCGATTCAAGTGTGGAGCTGCGTAATAAAAAAGATCTCATCAATCAGTTTATCGCTTCGCTTGATATAGATTCAGTAGTCGACGACGATTGGCAGAGGTTTGTTGAGAAGAAAAAAATTGATGAATTGGAAAGGATTATTGAGCATGAAAACCTAGATTACGATGAAACCTATAAGTTTATACGAAACGCATTCCGAAATGGCAACGTTTCAACAACCGGCACCGCTCTCGCTAAAATTCTGCCACCTGTGTCACGCTTTTCGCCTGGCGGTGAGCGCACCATAAAACGCGAAAGTGTGCTGGATAAACTGATGGGATTTTTTGAGAGATTTTTCGATATCTCCGGTGGGAAGTTATAGGTGGAGGTAACTCGTGGGGCTTACCACCAGAACAAACGTTACAGCGAGCCACTCCAACCTCAATACCAACACCACGTCATCCATAAAAAATTAGTTATTCTTATCGCAGTAATAGCCTGCTTTTTTTAAAAAAAGTCTTGAAATAGGGTAGGTTAATCTGTATAATGTAACTAGAAAATTCAATCGAGTACCGTGCGTTAAAGGTGCGAGGCCTACTGACATTAGTCACTGGCTGAAGCCTGGCGCGGTTTTTACTTTGCGTCAGGAGATAAGACTTAACTCTGCAAAGTGAATTCCAAAAATCCTAAAAAACGAGTAATTAAACCTGATAAGATAATCAGTTTAGCTAAGTCTGATATTAGATTTGTAAATCATTATCCAGAAGAAAATCCAGAAACCGCGGTTAGTGACGTGGTAAACACCTTTCGTCACATTGGGCTCTTTGACAATTTGGCTGAGTAAGATACCCCCCTATTTGATTTTTAGGAAATTAGTGGTTAGTATACACTCATAATTAAATATTATTTATGCCAAACTTTAATGGTGAGTCTTCAAGTCAAAGGCGCGTTGCTATTTACATAAGAGTCTCTACCCATGAGCAAAAGGTAGATGGTTATGGGTTAGAAGCTCAGAAAAGCAGGCTAATGGAGTACATTGCGAATAATAAGGCTCAAAATTTTGTAACTAAGCCGGAATGGTTCTTTTCAGATGCTCACCCCGGCAGTGACTTAAATAGAGAGGCTTTAAATCGTTTAAGAGAGCTTATCAAAGCTAAAAAGGTAGATGCAATTCTCGTTTGGAAGATAGACCGGCTATCACGGTCTTTAAAGCACTTATTAACTTTATTTGACGAGTTTGAGCAGAATGAAGTTAGTTTTGTATCACTTCAAGAAAATCTCGACTTTAAAGGGCCAATGGGGAAATTAATCTTTCAAATATTTGGAGCTATTGCCCAATTTGAGAGGGAGCTTATCAAAGATCGCACAAAAATGGGTAGAATAACTTCCGCTTCTATGGGGAATTTCACCGGTAGTAGTATCCCGTATGGTTACAAACCGGTGCTAAACAAGGGTGGAAAGGGTAAGAAGTTGGTTATTATCCCAAAAGAGCGAGATATAATAAGGGAAATTTTCAACTGGTACATTTATGATGAAGTTGGCTACGGATTAATCGCAAAGAAACTTAATAAGTTGAAAGTGCCTACAGGATCCCACACAAGAGCGAAGGGCAAGTTTTCTCCCTGGACCGAGAAACGCATCCGAAACATTATCCATAATACAATTTACCGCGGTGAGTTTGTTGCAAATAAAACAGATGACAGAGGGAAGGAGCTCCCAGAGGCGAAATGGACAAATGTTGATGTCCCGCCTTGTATTTCTGAGTTTGTTTTTCAGCAGGCTCAAGTTGTAAGTAGTAAAAAAACCGGTGGACGTAAGGATACCCCCTATATGTTGAGCGGGAAGTTGGTGGACATGACTTTAACGAGGCCCAAAAAGTTCTCCGGCGCCAAGAGGAATAAAGGAGGATTTAGCTATCGTCGGCAACAGTTTAAGAAAGATGGCCAGCATTATTCAGTATTTGAGTTCCCAGGGAAGCAAATGGATGATTACATATGGGAAAAAATCATGGAGGCGTTGAAGGATCCAGAAGTTTTTATTGAGCATTATTTGTCCAAAAAATACGCGGATCCAACGAAAGTGAAACAGCTAGAGACCCAACTTTCTAACTTACGAGAGCAACAAGCAAACGCCGAACTAGCGATAGCACGAATAGAGGAAGCTTATGAGAGAGGTGCCTACAGCGAAGAAAAGCTGAATGACCGGTTATCCAAGAGAAATAAGGAGATTAGTGGTGCTGACACTGAAATTCAAGCTATTGAAGATGAGCTTAATTTCAAAGCTTCTATCGACACCGAAGTTAGCAAGTTAAAAGACGCTTCAAAACAGCTCAAGTACCGGTTAGATAAGCTTACCCCTAAGCAAAAGAAGGTTCTTGCTAACCTGTTTGTTGATCGTGTAGAGATGAGAAGAAAGCCGAAGTCCCGTAATGAAAAAGGTAGAG
>CAXCBS010000186.1:0-2521 GCA_963980845.1 uncultured Candidatus Peregrinibacteria bacterium
TAAAGAGCCTATCTCAAAGACACAAATCTGCCCAAAAGGCACGGTAATGTTGCTTTTAACAGATGGGGTGACTGATGTAATGAGTCGCCATGAAATCGCACAAATTTTTTATGAAAACCCTTTTCATGAGGCATGTGTAATGCTGGCCAATGAAGTTGAAAGACGACAAAAAGATCTATCTGGTGGAGATGTGGTTCTACAAGTTTGGCCAGACGGAACGGAAACTGTTTTGGAAGACTATTCTTTTGGAAATGATAACGCTACTTTTGTGGGACGGCAGTTTTAAGTATTGGTTTTAGGGAAGTAACAGAGTTGCTTTTTGGGCGGTTTTTTGGTAAAATATAAAGATTTATAAAATAAAAATCAAAAAGCATGAACGATACACCACTATTCCCGAACCTCCAGACGGAGGGAAAGGCGCCTCCGGCGGCGCCGGCGGGGGGTGCGCCAGCGGCAACAATAGAGCCTGCGGCGCCGGCACAAGCTGCCCCTGATTTATTCGGAGACCCGGCTGCTCCAGCGGCAGCACAAGCCTCAGCTGAATCCGGCGTGGTAAACGCTGTGGTTTCGCAAAATGACCCTGAAAAAGGCCAAATTCTGGGGCCTAAACCAAAAACCAGTTCCGGACTTGATGTCCGTGCTAGCCATTTTAATTATGGCTCTTTTCTATTCAAAATTTCTATCGTTCTTGCCTTACTTGTTTATGGGTTTTTCTATGCCCAATTTTCGTTGAGCTTTCCTAATTTCATTGGTGAAAACCCAGCTCAAAAACTTGCTACTTACGAAGCCTCATTCCAAGGAGAACAATCTTCTGTGAATTTATATAACTACTTAATTGCTAAATTTGCGCTTGATGATTTCACTAGTGCAGCAGATACATATTTGCTGAATGAAGCTCTTTATGAATCTGACCATACTTCTGACAAAGATCGTGACGACCTAGCCGAAGACATGGCTGATTTAGAAGGCGAAATGGTGGTAGCACTTGAAGTGACACAGGAAAAGTTGAAAAATCATCTTTATCCGCTGGAACTAGTAACCACTTCTGGCGCTACAACTACTGAATTAGAAAACTCATATACTACACTGCTTAAAACCAAGATCAGCTCTGAAAAGCAAGCGCTTCGCGGCGCCGAAGATAGTGAGTCTGCCCTAGAAACAAGTAATTTGGACGGCGCCCTCGCCCTACTTAATGCCAAAGACCTTCAACGCGATATCAAAGCTCTAGATTTGGAGGAGGGACTTGATTCAGACACAATTGAATCACTTTTTACACAAACTACAGCTATTAGTAAAAACCAAACCGCCACTATTCTGGCGATCAAAAACACTCGCGTGGACTGGCAAGTGATCATTGACGAGGTAGAAACCATTACAAAAAAAGTTGATCCCCTATTTGGATCTGGCATTACCAGTAACATTGCTTATTCAAACTACTCATTCAACAAGTCTAATGAAAAAGCTAGTGTCCGTGGCGAAACCCGCACTGATGACACTCTGAACTTTTCAGTGATTTCTGATCTGGTGGATGAGCTTGAACTATCTTCTTATTTTGCGGATGTAACTACTCGTTCGTTTAACAAAAGCGAAAGCAGTGAAGATGATTTTATGGCTTCATTTAGTTTAGAAATGCTGCTTCAGGAAGATGAAGATGACCGCGACGCGGCAACCGCGATTGTGGTGATGGAAGCCGAAGAAGAAGAGGAAGAGGGGGAAGACTTCACCGAAGGTTCAGCTAGTTTTCTAGATGTTTTGAAAGGTTTATTTGGCGGATCCGAAGCTGAAAAAGCACCGGTTCCACGTATTCGTACTTCTTAAAAATAATTGTTATGTCTAATTCAACACCAAGTAAAATTCCATTAATCGTTGCGCTAATTATTATCAGCGTAGTTGGTTACTATGGTTACACCAAATACGTTGAGCTTTCCGAAGTCAACGGCCAACTGGCACAAGCTGACAACATTCTTTTTGACCTTGAATCTGAAAATGCAGATGCCATGGATGAGTACCAAGAAGCTAAAAAGGACTCTGTTGAAGACGCGGATGAAAACGCGGAAAAACTATCTTCAATTCTGCCAGCAGATGAAGATTTAACAGCACTTACTCGAATGCTGGATGATTTTGCTTTTGAAAATCACTATGATTCAAATCCGTTTTTTATTAGCCAAATGTCTTATAGCACCGTAGAAGAAGACGAAGGTTTTCGTGTTTTGCCGATTAGCATGACTGTGGAAACTTCGGAACGAAATTTTAGTAAGTTTTTGGAATATGTTGAATCGTCTGGATCACTTGAAAGCGGCGTACGCTTGATGTCGATTGAGGCGGTAAACATTCAAACCGGCGAGGAAGAAGATGTTCTTCGCGTGCAATTATCTGTTAATGCTTATCTTCAAAGCGAATAATTATGGCTGCTGACCAAGCTTCACAACAAGACACCGAAACAAAACCCGCTGAAAACGGTGGGGCATTGTTTCCTGGATTGAAAAAGGGCGAGGCAGCACCAGAGACAAATGGTGCGGCG
>CAXCBS010000187.1:0-2476 GCA_963980845.1 uncultured Candidatus Peregrinibacteria bacterium
TTTTAGGGATCGGTTCATAGTACTCCTTCATATGTATCTCAACACTTTCGGTGTTTAGGATTGCATAAAAATCTTCTTCTTTAATTATACGCTCATACATTTTTAAAACCGCCTCCTTTCCCTCAAAATGACGCACCGAAGGAGTAATGCTAAGACGGTTTTCTAATTTAAGTAATGCGGGGAGTTTTTCCTCTAAGACTGATTCTGTTTGCTTAATCTTACGTTCCTCATGTTTCAAAATTTCAGGCAACTCTTTAACAGGAATACATTTAAAATAAGTTATTTTCCCTCGTTGGAAACTAATGATTAGTTGTTGTTTTTTTAAATTTTCTAAACATAAATAAATGCTAGATCTAGGCATATGCATTTGTTTAGCCATAACTCCAGCCGGTTGTGCGCCAAGCTCTAAAAGACGAATAAATATACTCGCTTCTTTTTCCGTAACACCAAATTTTTGAATAATTTTTTTCATTTGTCATAAATTGACGACACTTTAATTATAACATTTCAATCTTAAGGCATCAATGTTTTCTGAATAATGTCACCTTGTCTTGACTGAATCAGAATAATAGTATATTATAAACTCCTGTCAATAATCATCCAAAATGACCACTTCAACCCCAACTGCTGACGTTCAAACAGACCCAACTTCAACTGGAGAAATTTTGGGACTTAAAACTTATGGCAAATACGATCCTCGAAGATTACTAGGTTACATTCCCGGGACAGAGGCGCATGTAGAACGAAGGGTCGCCGACCTTTTTGGAGAAGATCATTTTGACCCTCAAGCCTTAACAACTTACGAAGCCGGAGTTTTAAAAGACTCAGTTGAGAAGAAATACAAACCAGCTCTAATTAGAAGTGAAGAAGCTCGATACCTGGGGGCAATAGTTGGAGCCGTGGCACCATACGAGTTTTTACTTATTGGGGCGGTGGTGCTGGCAGCCTCAGCCTCTTCAACCACCGGAGCCTGGTATAGCATTACTCTTAAAGAGATGAAGGAAAAATTTGAAGGAATGGGACTCAGTCTAACCTCAAAGCTCCTTAAAGCTGACATGACCGCCAACTCTTTGTCTATGTATGCCGGGATCGGTTTTGCTCATCGCTTAATTGCGTATCCAGCCATAATGGAGTTTGTTCAAGATCCTAATGAGGTAACTTTTGCAAAAGCCTTAACTTTTGTTCTTGTCTCTGGTCTTTTACATAATAAAATTGGGGGAATTTTACGTGATAAGGAAAACGCCTCAGTTCAGTTTGATTATAATGACGCTACTCTAGCTGGGATGACAGAAGAGCAACAAAAATTCTTTGCCGAAGCCATCAGTGATGTAAGAAAAGAATTAGATGGTGTGAAAAACCTAGATTCTGGAGTGAATTACAACCATACAGTTTATCGCTGTGTTAATGCTTTAACTTTTATGGTTCAAGGATGTGATATTCATGAACGTCATCAAAATGTTTTTGATGAAATTAAGCAGCTTGGGAACGGTTTAGCTGAAAATTATGAATCTAACTTGGAGCCTTTTGCTGAGTATTTCTTGCAAGTGGTGACAAGGTTAATTGATGTTCTTGATTTTGAAGAAGGTGTGAAAATGCTTTTAAAATCTCAACTCAAGCAACTTGACGCATCTGATAATCAAGAAGGATCACACCAAAAATTATCGGCAATAGCTGCTAACGTTATCCCCGTAATAACCAAATTCCTTCAAGAAAAAGGAGAAAAGGGCGTAGCAAAGGAGGAAGTTGAGCCTAATTAAACGTGACATCGCCTGTATAAAATTTTACTAAAATAGGCATGCCAACCCTTTTAGCAGCATAAATTCGATGGTGATCTAACATTACTAAATCTCCATTGGGTGTAATTTTCACAGAGGGTAAATCGTCATCTAAACGTGTATTATTCATGCCTGGAAATTCATTTTTCCAACCAGCATCAATAACATCAATATTAGGAAGGCCATCTGGCCCTTTTTTCTCTCTTAAGCAATAGTATGGTGGTAGATATTTATTCCTCTCAACATAATGCCCATGTTGACGCGGGTCTTCTGAAATTTGGGCATTGCTGTGAAGTTTTAGTACTGGAAGGCCTTCGCTATTACATGTTAATTCCACCGCACCACCCTGTTTACGTATTGCACGCAGTAAAACCAAACGTTGCTCCTCTCCAATTCCCATTGTAGCCAGTAAGCGCATAGCATCAATTGTGGCTTTTACGCCGGAGATAACATTACTTAAATCACTATGTGTCGATTTAGGGCTAGGACGATGTTCGGCACTTAAAAAACGTGCCTCTATCTCATCTTGCCATTGGTTATCAGGTTCAACGGAAGGTTTCATGTTGTTATTATAGCATTTTTATGCAATTTTGGCAAGCTTACCCTGTTTCATTAATATTACTCCCGAACTTTTCCTCAAGGCGCCTTATTTGCAATAATAAAAGCATTTTCTCAAAAAGATTTACCCCCCCCCCCCCCAA
>CAXCBS010000188.1:0-2468 GCA_963980845.1 uncultured Candidatus Peregrinibacteria bacterium
TCCGATCTATGATTGATGAGCAAACAGAGGAATTAGCGGAAGCAATAGAAAAAGACCCTTATAAAGCACATATTGTTTTGGGATTAAGAACGCCTTATATGGGGAATGAGTACGAGGAATTGCTTGCTACTGGCAAGGAACGAATTAAAGGGTATGACGAAATGGTTTTATTGTTAGAGCAAAATGAGGGGACTTATATCACTAATAATAATGGGGATACACAAACATTAATTATTAGTTCTGAGAATTGGGCGGGGTTTGAATTTACAGATGTGGTTTTGGATGGAGACTGTGAAGCTTTGATTTATCGAGATGTTAATCGTAATCAGGAAATTGATGCTCTAGATGAGTTGATTGTGGGTGATTTGCAAGAAGAGTTACATGCTGGTCTTTATTATAATATCGAGCCTACTTTCCATTTTGAATATGATCCAATTTTGGAGCCAGATGCTTTGCATTATTATTATATGGCTAAAAGTTCGTGTCCGATTGTGGGAGTTGAAGGTAAAAACTTAGTAAGTCAGGAAAAAATGGTTTTAGAAAAAATGGAGTCTTTAAACTCTGAGTCTACTTTTTCATCTCATCCTTGGAATTAGCTTTGTTCTAAATCTCTCACAATCTCCGCAGCTCTAAACATACTTTTAAAAGTTCCGGTATCTTGCCAAACGCCATCTGTTAGGCGGGCTTGCAGCTGGCCTTTTTCAAGATAGATTTTGTGGAGGTCGGTGATTTCTAATTCGCCGCGTGGGGAGGGAGTAAGTTGGTCAATGTAGTCAAAAACGTGTTCGTCGTAAATGTAGAGGCCGGTTTGGGCGTAATTGGATTTGGGATGTTCGGGTTTTTCTTCGATAGAGATGGCGTTCATTTGGTCATCGAATTCAATAACACCAAAACGGCGGGGGTCTTTGACTTCTTTGGCAAAAATCACAGCGCCACTGCCGGAGGTGTTGAATTCATCGTAAATGTCTTTGAAAGAGTCGGTGAATAAATTGTCACCTAGGATAAGAGAGCATTTGTGGCCTTTGGCAAAATTGCGAGCGAGGCCGAGCCCGTGGGCGAGGCCGAGTGGGGCGTCTTGAACTTCGTATGAAAACCGGACGTCATCGCCAAATTCTTTTCCACTACCAAGTAAATTAATAAAATCTCCGGAATGTTCGGGAGATACAATAATCAAAATATCCCGCACACCAGCATCAAGTAGTGTTTGAATCGGGAAATAAATCATGGGCTTGTTGTAGAGCGGCAAAAGCTGCTTACTCGTAACTTTTGTAATCGGATGAAGTCTAGTGCCGGCTCCGCCAGCAAGAATAACGCCTTTTATCATGTTAAATGCGGTTATGTTTAGCAAGAAGGTCTTTCCACCAACTTTCGTTTTGTTTATACCAATCGAGGGTTTTTTGAATGCCCTCTTCGAACGTGACTGATGGTTCCCAGCCTAGTTCGTTTTTAATTTTAGAAGAATCAATCGCATAACGACGATCATGCCCTTTGCGATCTTCAACGTAATTAATTAAATCTTCGTTGGCTCCTACGTAATCTAAGATTAAACGCACAATTTCAATATTTTGTTTTTCGTTGTTTCCTCCAATACAATAGGTTTCGCCAAGTTGTCCTTTTTCTAAAATTTGATCAATTGCTTCGCAGTGGTCTTTGACATATAACCAATCGCGGACGTTTTTGCCGTCGCCGTATAGTGGCAGTGATTGTTTTTCGGAAGCTAGTTTGTAAAAATAGGGGATTAGTTTTTCTGGAAATTGGTATGGTCCGTAATTATTAGAACAAGTGCTGATCGTAACTGGAAGGTCGAAAGTTCGGAAATAAGAGTTTACAAGTAAATCAGCGGCCGCCTTAGACGCGGAATAGGGTGAACTGGGGTCATAGGCCATCTTTTCGTGAAAAAACGTTCCCTCAGTCTCTCCTAAGTCTCCATAAACTTCGTCTGTAGAAATTTGATGAAACCGAATTAGGCCATTGTCTTTGCAGGCCATTAGCAAGTTGTGTGTGCCAATAATATTGGTTTGCACAAAATCGTCTGGAGCATAGATGCTTTTATCAACGTGAGTTTCGGCTGCAAAATTTACGACTAGGTCAAAATTTTCTTCGGCAAATAAATTGCGTATAAATTGTAGGTCAGCAATGTCTCCGTGAACAAATTTGTAATTGGGAGCACCTTCTAGTGAGGTGAGGTTTTCTAAGTTCCCGGCATAGGTAAGTTTATCTAGAACAACGATTTCGTTTTCTGGATGTTTGTGGGCGTAGAGATGAACGAAATTAGCGCCAATAAATCCTGCGCCACCGGTGATAAGTATTTTAGTCATTAATAGGTGTTTAAAACGGCGCTATTATAATCTAAAAAGCGCCCCAGTGAAAGGAACGCTTTTCATTTAGTTTAAGCAGAATTTTACTCCTCCTTTTTCTCATCTTCTTCCACCACTTCGGCATCAACTACGTTTTCATCGTCTTCTTTG
>CAXCBS010000189.1:0-2466 GCA_963980845.1 uncultured Candidatus Peregrinibacteria bacterium
CAGGTGATAGCTTATTTTGAATATGAGCCGTACGTGCAATATGTGATAGATCAACTTGGGCGAGAGCCATCTAAGCAAGAATTAGTGGAATATGATGAAGATTTTCGTCGTGATCATGCAGAGGCGCAAGCAGTACGACCAGGGTGTTATGTTGATCCAGGAAGTTCTAGTTATGATAAAGTTTTTTTGGAGGAATATATGGAAAATCGAGATATTTTGACGCAATTAGGAGATGAGTTGACGATTGCGGAGTATGAGGATTTATTTCCAGATGTTGAAACGTACTATGAAAGGCAAGATCGGGGATGGGCGGAAGCAGCGGAGAGGAGAGAAGGTAATATTCAATTAAGTGAGAATGTTGGTGTTCAGGCAAGAGAAGCTTTGAATCTCGCCTTAAACTTGAATCGTGATAACCCTACAAGGGAGGAGCGTTCCGTAGACGCAAATGGTTCGTATGATTTAATTCATGGAGAAGGTACGGTGGAATATGAAGGGGTTCGATATGAGATAGATATTACAGAAGTTGTTGATTTAGAACATAAAGGTCCAGGTAATCGGACTTTGGAAGTTTTAATTAATGGTGAAGGGGGTGGTGTTTTTGATTTGAGGGCGAATGTGTGGGGAGGAAAACCATATGATTTAAGATTTAAGTATATTGATAGTGATACTTCGAAATGGGTTGAAATAGAATCTGCTAATGAAGGGATATATGGAGGTGATCGGATGAAAGGGGTTTATTCGGATAAGTACGATCAATTGAACGAAGAATTAGACTTAGTGAGTGCGGTGCTGCAAGCTTTAAGTGAACAAGACGAAGAGGATTAAACCTTGGGTTGTCTTTCGCTAAGTGCTGTGGTTTATTGGGAATGCTTATTGTTAACCTACAAAAATTAAAATGCCTCATCGCATAGAAGTTGGCTCTTTGGTACCAGACACCCGCGCCCAAGTTCGTTTTGATAGTTTTCGTCAGCAGCCTTTTGGTGATCGAATTGAAAAAGTAGAAGTGGTGGATGTTTATACTACGGATCGTGATTTTAGCGGCGTTGAATTGGATAAGTGGGCAGGGTCGCTTACTAATCCTGTAACGCAGGCTTATGCCTTAAATAAATCTTATGAGGTTTTGGATTTTGATTACGCAATTGAGATTGGATTTTTACCGGGAGTGACTGATAATGTAGGGACAACAGCCCGCGAAATTGCGGAGGATTTATTTAAAATTAAATTTGAGAATGGAGAGGCGGTTTTTACATCGCAAGTAACTTTTGTAAAAGGCGAAATAACAGAAGAAGAAGCGAATCAATTGGGAGGAGCGATGGCTAATTCATTGATTCAAAGAATCCTTGTTAAATCGCGCTCTCAATATGACGCTGATGGAGGCATGGGAGTTGTGGTTCCAAAAGTTGATTTGCATCATGAGCCACGCGTGGACGAGGTTGATTTAGAAATTTCTGATGAAGAGTTACAAAGAATTGGTAAAGAAGGAATCGCAAATGAGGATGGAACTCGTCGCGGACCGCTCGCTCTAGAAATGGACTATTTGCGAACAATTCAGGAGCATTTTAGAAGTCTTGGTCGCAAGCCCACCGACGTGGAGCTAGAATCGCTCGCTCAAACCTGGTCTGAACATTGTAAGCATACGATTTTCGCAGCCACAATGGATGAAATTACAGAAGGAATTTATAAGTATTATATTAAAAGGGCGACCAATGATATTCGGGCCGCCAAGGGTGATAAAGATTTTTGTGTGTCGGTGTTTAATGATAATTCCGGTGGAATTGTTTTTGATGATGAATGGATTGTGAGCGATAAAGCGGAGACTCATAATAGCCCGTCGGCACTTGACCCTTTTGGAGGAGCGATTACCGGAATTGTGGGCGTGAATCGTGACACTATGGGGTTTGGAAAAGCGGCTAAGCCGGTTATTAACCGGTATGGATTTTGCTTGGCTAACCCTGCTGACAAAAAACCTTTATATAAAGGAAAAGGAAATACTCAAAAGATGCTTTCTCCACGTCGAATTATGGATGGTGTGATAGGTGGAGTGAATGCTGGGGGTAACTGTTCTGGAATCCCAACACCGCAAGGATTTTTGTATTTTGATGATCGTTATAAAGGTAAACCATTGGTGTTTGCAGGTACGATTGGCTTGATGCCACGAGAAGTGGCCGGACAACCAAGCTGGGAAAAAGCAGCAATGCCTGGCGATAAAGTTGTGGTTGCTGGTGGAAAAGTTGGCCAAGATGGAATTCACGGGGCAACGTTTTCATCCGAGGTGATGGACTCTGGAAGTCCTTCGACCGCGGTGCAAATTGGTGATCCGATTACGCAAAAAAAGATGAGTGATGCCATTGTAAAAGAGGCGCGCGACATGGGTCTTTATAACAGTATTACAGATTGTGGCGCGGGTGGAATTTCTTGTTCGATTGCCGAAATGGCGAAGGAGTGTGGCGGATGCGCGGTGGAGCT
>CAXCBS010000190.1:0-2441 GCA_963980845.1 uncultured Candidatus Peregrinibacteria bacterium
GTGATAGTCACGGCCATAAGCATATCGCGCCACTTTTCCAGTTGCTCCTTTCCCTACCTCTTTTGGTCCTCGAAAATAGTTTATTCCTAAACAAATAACTGCTTTTGCCTCGGGCATAATTTGCGTTACAGCGCGCCGGCGTTCCGGATCGCGCTCCAAATAAGCCATCTCTCCGGCGCGCCCCTTTTTCACCCACCCTTCATATCGCTCAAAATCCTCTTTTGGCAGCTGGGCCGGCGCTATTCCCACCAAGTCAAAACCCACTTTTTGCGCCAATTCTAAAACTTTTTCTTGCATGGTTCTATTTTAAGCTTTTGTATATTGAAATCAAACCTTATTTATGCTATAATTAACAGATAAAATAAAACTTAAACAAAAATTATCATGGCTTTCCAAAAAGACGACCGACCAAGGCTCCGCGAAACTGAGCATGTCCAAGACATCCTCGAAAAAGGCTGGGGCGAACGCGGAGTTTTAGACTCCATCGACATAAATAACTCTCGTTACGAAATTTCTGAAGACAAAAAAATTGAAATTACATTCAAGGTTGATAGCCGAAAAGGATGGACTGAAAATTTCAGCCAAGCTCTTTTTGAAACAGGATTTCAATCTCTAAAAGGACCACAACAACAACTAGTTTTGAATGTTTGGCTTATGGTTGCTGAACGAGGGGTGTCCTTAGAACGCGATCAAACCGGTTCAGATTGGACTTTTGATTTTTCTAAAACACCACCTACTTTTAAATTTGAAATTAGAGGAAAATCATTGGACGGAGCCTTAGAAGGCAATCTCACTTGGGAAGATCGAGAAGAAATCATGGCTGAAACAAAAGACACTTTAGGAACATTAGCCACTACCACCGAACTACAACAAGATCCTATGCATCGTCCAAGCTCATCTGAGCCAACTGTCCCCGAAGCATACGCGGCCGGAGGGACTCTGCGAGCTTTATTTGAAACAATTGAACCAGAATTAGCCGAATATTCTGCCCGAAAAGCTTACCTTGAATCTGATGAGACTAATGTTGAGGATCATCGCAATGGAATCAATAAATATCTACGCGAGCTTTATGACGAAGCCACTTACGAAACACACAAAATCGACCCTGATACAGGGAAAGGTTACCGCGGGACATCTCAGCAAAACAACGCTTGGAGCGCTTACCTTCATTCATCTTTAGAGAGGGTGGAGACTGCGCCAGTTAAAGAGTCTCAACAAGAAGGGTTTCAGGCTGACGAGATAGAAATCGGTCAAGTTGCCGTTCCCGAAGAAAAACCAGATATTGGCTGGGGGCTCCCAGACCTTGAATCTCCAGGAGGAAACGCAACCCAAACAGATTCAGAATCTTTTGAGATCGAGCCCACTGACCCAGATGAAATTGCCGAGCTACCAGAGATAGATGCCGCCCCAAGAAGCTTAAGTCGACAAGAAATTCGATTAGCTGTTATTGAATCTTTCGAAAGAGAGTTTGGAGAAGATATTCACGAACACGTTGAAATTATAACTCAGCCCTCAGATCGAGAAGGAATGATAGACATTATTCTTATAGATAACGACGGAAATCAGTATGCCAAAGGATCTCTTATAGGAGTGGATTATGATCCAGAGCTAAAAAGAGAAACCTTAATTAATGGAGCCGCTCAAGATAAAGGCACAAGAAAATTTATTGAAGCAGCCAAAGAGCGCGACGCAACTCGCGTCGAAACAGAAGAAGCCTTGCCAACACACGAAGTTGAGTATGAAGGTCCTCGCGTTGGAGAGATAGAAATTGGAGACGTTGTTGCTACCGCAGAAAAACCAGATATTGGAGGAAATCTTCCAGATCTCGAATTCCCAGGAGGAACCGCCACTCAGGCCGACTCAGAGCCTTTTGACATTGAGCTCACAGACCCTGACGAGCTTGCCAAATTACCACAGTTTGAAGAGGTTGAAGAATCAGTTGAGCCTCCCGTTGATGAGCAGCCAGAAGCTGCTCCTCAAGCAGCAGAAGCAGAAACAGAAGTAGCAGAAGAAGGAGAGCGTTTATCCGCCGAAGAAGCAGAACGCTTAAAAGAGGAATACTACAAAGATTTTGAAGCTACTTTGATGCTTCAACTTACCACTTCTGGGGCTTTCAAAGATGTTCTCAAAGGAGCCAGCATCACTGATTATATAGATGTAAACATAAGAGGGAATAATGCCTCTCTTTACTATCACTCAGACCACAAAAAAGATGTTTTTCAAACCTCCTTACAAGTAGATTTTACTAACCGAGTTACTCAAGAAACAGTCACTGTTAGAGATATTCAGGAGTATCCTTTAAGCTTAGATAAAAACGAAGTTACACATCTGTTTGCTGAGAGATTAGCAGGGGCAAAAAGATACCGCGCTGATAAAAAATTCATTAAACGCGCTATTCGCCAAGGCCGCCGCGCCGAAACAAAAGAAAGCAAAGCAGCTTA
>CAXCBS010000191.1:0-2336 GCA_963980845.1 uncultured Candidatus Peregrinibacteria bacterium
TTATTCGCCAAACCGAAGACGAATTATCTGCTGTTTTACATACTATTGGAGCAAGTTACGCTGGGGTGCGAGCTATGACTGCTACTTCTGGTGGTGGGTTTGCGCTAATGAACGAAGCTATTAGTATGGCGGGAATTGCTGAGGTGCCGCTAGTGCTACTAGAGGTACAACGCCCCGGCCCAGGGACCGGGATGCCAACCTGGACTAGCCAAGGAGATTTGCAATATGTACTAAACGCGGGACACGACGAATTCCCTAAAATTGTGATGGCTCCCGGAGATGTTAAGGAAGCCTATCGCATGATTCAACATGCTTTTAATTACGCGGAGCAGTATCATCTGCCGGTTATGATTGTATCTGATAAATATTTGTCTGAGAGTTTGTATTCTGTAGATGATTTTGGCGAAAAAATTGAAATTGATCGTGGCCCACTGGCCGCAGAGGGTAACAAGTTTGAAGAACAAGATTTCCCTAGATACCAAGTCACTGACTCTGGGGTATCGCCGCGAACTTTACCAGGAATGAAAACCGGTCGTTATGTTTCTAATAGTTATGAGCACAATGAGTTTGGTGATTTAGAAGAACGCCCCGAAATGCGTAATGCCCAACACTCTAAACGACTTCGAAAACTTGATGAGATTCTAGAAGAAATGCCGCCAGTAAATGTTTATGGACCAGATGAGGCAGTTCTTTCGGTAGTGGCCTGGGGCTCGACCAAAGCTCCGGTTTTAGAAGCCATGCGCCGCTTAGCGCGCCAAGGGATTGCAATTAACTTGCTGCATCCAACGTTCCTTCATCCTTTCCCGGCTGATGAGGTGCGATCTTTCTTAAAACGAGCTAACAAAACTCTCCTTATCGAAGGAAATCACAACGCCCAACTGGGACAATTAATTCGCCAAGAATCTTTGGTGGATATTCCAGATACATTCCTTAAATGGGATGGTCGACCGTTCTACCCAGACGAGATTGTGTCCAAAATTAAATCCTTACTCTAACTATGGCCATTGAACTTCAAAATTTGCAGAGCAACGAAATGCCCAACTGGTGCCCAGGGTGTGGTGATTATGGAATTTGGATGGCTATTAAACAGGCCATGACGCAACTTGAAATTGAACAACAAGATCATGTGATTATTTCTGGAATTGGCTGTGGGTCCAAAATGCCGCACTGGGTAAAAACTTTTGGTTTTCACACTTTGCACGGTCGCCCAGCGCCGCTCGCCAGCGGTGTTAAACTCGCCAACCATGATTTGAATGTAATTATTGTGGGTGGTGATGGCGATGGTTATGGAATTGGATTGGGCCATTTCACGCATCTGATGCGCCGTAACCACAACCTGCTCTACATCGTCGAAAACAACCAAGTTTACGGACTCACTACCGGCCAAACATCGCCAACAAGTGACGTTGGTTACTGCTCGCACTCCACACCTCACGGCGCCTTAGAAACGCCAGTGAATCCAATGAAAATTGCAGTTTCCGCGGGAGCAACATTTGTGGCACGCGGGTTTTCAGGTGACATTCAACACCTCACTGCACTTATCAAACAAGGCATTGAACACAAAGGCACGGCCATCCTAGATATTTTGCAACCGTGTGTGACTTTTAATAAACAAAACACCTATCAATGGTACCAAGAACGAGTGCGCAAGCTAGAAGAAGACGAGTCGCATGACACTTCGAGCAAGGTCGAGGCTTTCAAAGCGGCCGAAGAATGGGAAGATCGTATTAATATTGGTGTTTACTATAAGGAAAACCGCCCAACTTACGAGGAACAATTGCCGCAACTTAAAAAAGGACCGCTGGTTAAGCAGGAGGCGCAAGATGTGGGGCCTTTATTGGAACGACTTAAGTAATTTGCCTGGCAGCCCAAACTCCAGTGATAAAAGAGTCTTCCATTCCGCAAACATTATAATCGCCGATCATATATATATTTGATCCTTGATTGGCATCTAAGATTTGTTCCCCAATTAGATTAAAGGCTGGCTTCCAGTGCTTTTTAGCAATAATTGTGTGTGTTTTAAAATAGTTTTTAAGATCAAGCTTAGCTGTTTTCGCGTAAATAAGATGGGTTTTGTCTGCTTGAGTAGAAATAAAAATAATATCAGAGTGATCGTCAAACAAATGCAGGCTACTCTGGGCCCATTTAGGTTTAAGATCTCCTTTTACATGAAAGCAATATGAATTAATTGGACCTTTTATTTTCTTAAGTTTAAGCAGTTTTTTTGAAACACTAATCGGGGTAGCTATAACCAGATTATGAGCGTGATAGATTTTTTTAGCAGTTTTAATTTGATGAATTTTGCCTTTTTTAACAGATTTAACGGACTTGATTTT
>CAXCBS010000192.1:0-2295 GCA_963980845.1 uncultured Candidatus Peregrinibacteria bacterium
CCGCAGCTTCAATCGTTACGAGTTAAAATTCATTTTGAACATCGACAAAATGCGTGAGGTTCAAGAAGGGCTCCGCGCCTACCTGCTTCCCGACAAATACGGCGATAAATTTGGCAATTACAATCTGTCGAGCCTGTATTACGACAACGATGCTTTTACGTTTTATTGGGAAAAAGTTGAGGGTCTTAAGTTCCGGCGCAAGATTAGAATTAGACATTACGAAACCGAAAAACCGCTCACTCCTAAGTCCAAGGTTTTTGTAGAAATTAAACAACGCTTAGACCGCGTAACGCAAAAACGCCGCGTAATTTTACCTTACGAACAGGCACTAGAGTTGTGCGACGACCGCATCCCACCCAAAAACATCAAGGACGAAAAAGACCAAATGGTGATCGATGAAATTTTGGGTATGATTTTTGAATATGACTTAAAACCACAATGCATTACCAGCTATCAACGCATGGCCTTAGTTGGTTCCGAAAAAGATCCCGGCCTTCGCGTAACATTCGACACCAATCTCCGCTATCGCCGCCAAGATTTAGACCTGGCCTCCAAAAAACTTGGGCCTTATATGCTGGACCCTGACCAATGTGTGGTTGAGATCAAAGTTAATGACCGTATTCCTTTCTGGCTCACTGAATTTGCGGCTGATGCCAGTCTTTCTCTTATTCGTATTTCTAAATATTGTACCGGGTTAGAACGGGCCGAATTGGTTCCGCCGCTAACCTATGATTATCCTACAACTTAACCCATTTATCATGGATCCTTCTACAGCCTCATTTCTCCAAGAACTTCTCACTTTTGAAGATTTAACTGGAGTTTTCTCTATCACCGATGTGGTGCTCACGATTGCCTTAAGTTTCGTGCTGACCGCGATCATTGGTTATGTTTATAAGATTACTCACAAAGGGTCTTCTTATACTCAAAGTTACGTTCACACCCTGGTTTTAATGGGTATGATTGTGGCAATTATTATGCTGATTGTTGGTTCGAACATTGCTCGAGCCTTTTCTCTCGTTGGTGCTCTTTCTATTATCCGTTTTCGTAATGCGGTTAAGGAAACGCGCGACGTTGGATTTATATTTTTTGCCATGGCAATTGGTATGGCCAATGGAACTCGGTTCTATTCACTCGCGATTGTGGCCACTGTTATGATCTGTTTGATTGTGCTAATTATGCACCGGTTTGATTTTTATAAAAAAGATTTAACCAGTAAGATTCTAAAAGTCTACGTTACTAACAAGACTGATTACGATCATGTTTTTGACGACACTTTTGTTAAATACACCAAAATGTCTAATTTAATTAGCGTAGATTCTGTTCGTTCTGGAATGCTCACCGAACTTGTTTATAACGTGGATCTTAAGAAAACCGCCAAGTCCAATGAGTTTTTAAATGAGATTAAAAAACTGAACGGCAACAACAAAGTCACCCTAATTACAGGTTATAACACCACTGATCTTTAGGAAATGCATATTCCCATGAAACTTCGTCGGTATTACAAACTACTGGTCGCAGGAGTGGCTGTGTTTGTAATTTTGATTACGTATTTTGGGGAAATGCGCGTGATTCCGTATACCGTGAGTGCCGATACTTATGAACAAGATGTATCAGATGAAAACAACACACTCGGTTTATTGGGTCGCGCTGATACGGATATTTTTGATGAAATAGATGTTATGCACGAGGTTGAAATTGATATGGATCCCGATCTTTATGACATGATGATTTTGACTTATGAGGAGACTGCGGAAAAAGAGTATTTCGAGGTGGATATTACGATTGATGGTGTTTTATATGAAAGTGTGGGAATTCGTTTGAAGGGGAATTCTTCGCTCCGGGGTGCGCTTAGTATGCAGATGGGGAATAAGGCAAATAATGTTCCTCAGGAATTTTCTGAAAACGATTACGATACTCCTTTTATGATTAAATTTGATGAGTATGTGGATCAGGATTTTATGGGCTATACCCAACTATCACTCCGCGCTCAGTTTAACGACACCACGGCCATGCAGGAAATTCTTTCGTATGAAATTCTGCACGATATGGGAATTACGGCTCCTAGCATTGTTTACGGAACTGTGAATATGAACGGCGAAGGAGAGCAGCTCTATATGCTCTGTGAAGTTATTAATGATGAGTTTATTGAGGAATATATGGGTGACGAAGTTGGCGACTTGTTTAAGTCTAGCGGGGGAGGACACATGGTTTATTACGATGATGATCCAACCAGTTACGAGACTTACGAGCTCCAAACTAATGAAGGCAGTTCTGATCTTTATGATTTAATTGAAA
>CAXCBS010000193.1:0-2215 GCA_963980845.1 uncultured Candidatus Peregrinibacteria bacterium
AACACAGCGCACCCCTATAATATGCCCCCAACGATCCACTAACATCTGCTCTCCCAGAAGGCATTTTGCACAATCCCCTACTGACCTCAAATCTCTAGCAAAAACAATTTCTTGCATGTTAGGAATCCTAACTCCTCCAATAATTTGCATCCCAAAACCCTCAACATTTTCCACTCTCGAAATGGGACGCCCATCATTAAAACAATCGCCCAACGGCTCAACAGTTTTTTTCATAGAATTTTTTGTTAATTGATATTTGTTTGAAGTGGACGCCAATTATTAACCAAGCCCCCTTGACACGTCAATTTTTTATTGACGTAAGTATTTATTTACACTAAAATCCTTCACAAATACCTTAAATATCCCCAATATGTCAGAATCATCTCGTTTACACGCTGTTGTTGATTTTGCGGCCGAAGCTATTTCAACTCGATCTCTTAGCCAACCTCTTATCCATTCCAGTGACGCCAACATGCACGCCGCTCGTGTTCGAGCCGGAGAAAAAGCACATCAAGCACTTCACGTTGCAGGGATCGCTACCGATAGTAACTTCCCACCAGATGGAAAACCTTTTAAACCAGATGACACTCATATTGAAGTGCAGTTTTTCTTACCAGATGAAAATGGGTCGGTACGACCAGGAATCAAAGCTTTCCCATCCGAACCAACATTAGAACAATTAGACACTTTGAAAGCCAATCATCCAACCTGGAACGTCAAACCGACGCTCGGAGGTGGCGCTATAGTTGAAATGCCTGCTAGTGAAATGAATTTCGGAGACGTAGTTCGTGGCCGCCTAGAACAAGCCGCCCGTCGCCTAAGTATGGACCATCGCCCAGCCGCGTCTTAACCTCGGGTTCCCTTATCCAGCCCTTCCCGGTAAAATACACCCATGCGTTTTGATGTACTCACAATTTTTCCATCATTTTTCCAAGAAAACCCTTATTTTAAATACAGCATCTTAGGCGAAGCTGCCAAAAAGGGCCAAATTGAATTACATGTTCATGATATTCGGGAATACTCTGAGGATAAGCACAAAAAAGTGGATAATACGCCTTATGGGGGCGGCGCCGGAATGGTTATGACCTGTCAGCCGCTTTTCGCCGCCATCGAAGCCGTAAAAGCCAAAAACCCAGGGGCACCAGTTGTGTTCTTAACCCCTCAGGGTGAAACTTGGTCCCAGCCAAAAGCTGAAGAATTTGTCGCAAAGGCGGATCAAGGGCTTATCTTGCTCTGTGGTCGCTACGAAGGCATTGATCAACGAGTCCGCGACAGCCTCATCGATCACGAAATATCAATTGGAGATTATGTGTTAACTGGAGGAGAACTTGCTTCTATGATTCTTATAGATTCTATTACGAGGCTAATTCCAGGTGTCCTGGGCAATGAAGAGTCTCACGAAGAAGATTCTTTTTCTGAGAAATTTGACCGCAAAAAAGAATACCCCCATTACACCAAACCAGAGGAATTTCAGGGGAAAAAAGTCCCAGAAGTTTTACTCTCCGGTCATCACGCCAACATTGAAACCTGGCGCAAAGATCACTTAAAATAATCCGCATTAACCTCCCTTAAGGAGGCTGTGAAAAATATGATGTCGAAGCGAAATTTGACCATTTTATGCGAAATTTGAGAAAAGCGATGAAAACGTATCAATTAACGATACGTTGAAGAGCTCTGAACAAATTGCAGCTAAAATGGTAGAATTGCAGCCGATAGTATATTTTTCACAGCCTCCTAAATGCACCGCAAAACCGAACAACAATTATTTCGCCGTTTCAAAACGCGCGGCAACGGACTTTCTGAATCCGAAGCAAAAAAACTTTTAAAAAAATACGGCCCCAACACTTTTATAACCAAAAAGAAAACACCACTCATTGTTTCATTTCTCGAGGAGTTCACAGATTTAATGGTGATCATCCTTATTATTGCCGCCTTAATTGCTGGAATTGCCGGTGAACTCGCTGACGCCGGAGTAATCTTATTTATCGTAATACTTAATGCCACGATTGGATTTTTTCAGAAATACAAAGCCGAAAAAGCGCTCGAAGCACTTAAAAACATGTTAGCCCCCCACGCCAAAGTTATCCGCGATGGTGAAACCATGGAAATTGCAGCCACAGACCTTGTGCCAGGAGATATTATTATTTTAGCCGAAGGCGATTCGGTACCAGCCGATGCCCGCTTGCTTGAAGTAAGCGAACTCTACATCGATGAA
>CAXCBS010000194.1:0-2203 GCA_963980845.1 uncultured Candidatus Peregrinibacteria bacterium
AAACTGTTTTTGAAATAAAAAAAGTTGTGTGTGAAATATTAGAGCAAATGCGTGATGCCTGCCCCGGAGATTACGCTGTTATTTATAAGATCTCAGAAGCAGAGAAGGTTGATATTCATCAAATAGCGGCAGAATACATTGCCCAAGAAGCTTTCTTTTCCATGGTCGTAGATAAGCTTCGTTTATATGAAGGGATCCTTGATCCGGAATCTCTAGAAGGAGCTCTTGCTCTTACTCATCATCATTCGCTGGTATCAATCACACCATCAGATGGGAAATTTGATGACCTAGGTGATGCAATTCACCCTAAAGTAACCTATTCCCGCTTGGATTCTCGAAAAACTTCCGGTGACTGGCAGAATGATGAAACAACTGTCGCTTGCGCAGATGTTTCTCTTGATGAGACTATAATGCAAGGAGCTTGCTGCCATCTTCCGGGAGTAGTAAAAAAAACATCCCCCCTAAAACTACTACGCTTGATTCCATCTACTGTTTCTGCAGAAGTGTGTGAACAAATTACAACTAGTGTTTTGACTGCGATGGGGTCCTCTACCCTAACGCGTGAGTAAACCCTTGACAAGAAGGGTAAACTTGTTGTAAAGTAACATCCTTTTTAAATAAACTAAAAAAATCATGTCTTTGGGTCCTAATAGCCACCCTAGTGGTGCGCCTGGATCCACCCCACGACAAGAAACAGCGGCTTCGATTGCCGTAGAGAAATTTATCCCGCGCGAAGATCTTTTTGAAGGTCTAGATGATCTTTTTGATCAAGAAAAAGTAGCTCGCGTTGTGGAAAAAGCCGTACAAAAAGTATTAAGAGTGATTCCATCACTTATGGCTGATATTGATTACGCGGCGCCACAATACCGCTCTAAAATTGCCGGATTTGCAGCGGAGAATGGTGTTGATTTTAATCAAATGGCCGCTGAATACCTAGTTCAAGAAATGTTTTTCTTGCAAATGGCAACGCATCTAGGTCTAGAAAAAGGCTTTGTTTACCAAAATGCTCCTCAAGGAGCTTATGCTTTGACCGCAAGTCACTCTTTTGTGGCAATTTCTCCATCTTGTGGATTGGTCGAAGGCTCTGAGGATTTAGCACGAACGGAAACAACTTATACTCCTATGCCTTCGCGTACAGTTGGGGGGGAAGGGAGTGTTCTACGCCCTGTGAAGTATGAAAACCAGCCAATTGCCTCTATCGTTGCGGCAGGACGTCCATGTATCATATCTCCAAAAGGCATGTGCACTTCTCCTTTAAAAATGGTGTTTGTAATACCTTCTGATTTCCCAATTGAAGCTTTTGTAGGTGGCACTAACGCGGTTAATACCGCTACCGCGTCTTCGACCGGAGCGATGCGTTTACCGGCAGCGGAAGCGCAAGAAAGAGCAGCTAGACAAGCCTTGGCACACTACCGCGCAGCACAAGGTAGCCGAACCAGCATGGCTGATATTGGAGCACATCGTCGCAGTGCTGGTCTACCGCCAGCAATTGGGGAAGATGTTTTAAAAAGCCTTAGAGAGGCTGGGGTTTTGGATCCCGAAGCTGATCTAGGTCGTCAAGAGGTAGTCCCTACTCCTCCGAAAGTTGAACGAGTAGACTTTCAAGCGACTGTCTTTAGATGGCTTCGAAAGGCCGGTATCATGGAAGATAACGGCCAATAAAAATAATTCATTTTTTATTCACAAGCTTGTTCATCTGCTTGTGCTATAAGATGAGGAGTGAAGCGTTTTTGGAGTTTGATCGGAGTTTTGGGAGTGGCCGCGATATTAGTCGCGGCGCATATTGTACGCTTGCCGCACGAACAGCTTATGGTGGATTTTTTGGATGTGGGGCAGGGAGATGCGATTTTTCTGACCATGCCAAATGGCGAGCAAGTGCTGGTGGATGGTGGGCCAGGACAGACGGTGCTGCGAGAGCTGGCTGAGGTCATGCCTTTTTTGGATCGCAAAATTAATTTAGTGGTTTTAACTCACCCCCACGCTGATCATGTGATGGGGCTGGTGTCGGTTTTGGAACGGTATGAAGTGGGCGCAATTTTGCTGACTGGCGCTTATTATAAAAATGCTATTTATGAAGCTTTTTTGAAGCGAGTGGCAAAATTTGAAGTACCGACTTACGTGGCGGAGGGGCAGGTTTTACAGATTGGAGAGGCGGATTTTGAAGTTCTTTATCCGCAAGAATCTGTGGCGGGGCAGGGATTTT
>CAXCBS010000195.1:0-2202 GCA_963980845.1 uncultured Candidatus Peregrinibacteria bacterium
TCCAAAAATCCCTCCAGCAGCACCGCCTCCACTGAGGCCAATAACACCCAAGAAAACTGCCAGGACAACGTAATTTACGAGAATGAAAGGATTCACGATGTAAACACACGTGAACCAGGCCACGAATCTCGCTGCTCGTTCTCCCCACCAGTCTCGAGGAGCTTTCTCGATAAGCCAATCAAGGAAATAGCCCAGAATTAGCATTGCCACCGGCGGAATCATTAGTAGAACAGCGATGACAAATCCAAAGAAGAGGGACATGAACGCTCCAATGGCCCGCGCACCGGTATTTGCGCTACCAGTTTTTCTGGGCTCCTCATATTCCGTAACTCCCTCAGTATATTGAGCGGGAGGGTTGTCAATTCCACCGTATTCCTCCAACAGATGTTGTTGATAGGGGGTTAGATTGGAATTAGGGTTATGCTCCGCGCACCCGAAGGCGCCAAAAATGCTGAGCACTACGAAAAAGACAGCAGACAGGGTGAATTTGCGCATGATTTACCTCCTCGTCATACGGCTTTGTTAAAGGTCAATCTCCATTTAAAAAACTAAAGAAATAACAGCAAAAGTCAAGGGGTTTAAACCTGTTATTGTTAAATATAAATGAACAAAAAATTAAGTGCACAAAAAAGCAGATTTCATAATCTGAACACTAAATGTCTAAACTCCGGGGAAGGGGAGTCTGCTATCGGCGCCGCATAAACTTGCGAGCCAATAAAGAATCTTCCCTTCCCCGCGTGATGCGGGTTGGGTGAGACGTTCCAGCACAATGCCGGTGGAACGAACTCGGGTTGAGATGATAGGGGCGGCGCCGGCTTAGTGCCACCGCCCCACAGGTCTAGGGGGTCGCCTTCGCTTTCGGCTTCGGTTTGGGCTTCGGCTTCGGTTTGGGCTTCGGCTTCGGCTTGGGCTTCGGCTTGGGCTTCGGCTTGGGCTTCGGTTTGGGTTTCGGCTTGGGCTTGGGCTTGGACAGGATCTTCTTGAGGAGCAGGAAGGACGCCACCAGGGCGACGATGCAGGCGAGAATGCCGGGGATCGGGATCAGCGCCATCATGACACCGAGCACCGCCCCCACGACCTCGCCAAGCGTCGCGCCGAGGAGGGCGCCCAGCAGCCCCTGACCAAAGATTGCCACCACGTAGGCCAGGGCCAGGATCGGGATACCCACGTAGTTGAAGCCGAGGAAGGACATCCAGGCCCACAAGGGCTTCTTCACCTTGCTGAAGGCCGTGAAGAGGGCGTACCCCAGGAACAGCAGGACGAAGGGGGGCATCATCATCAGTGCGGCAAAGACTATGCCGACGATGACGAGCCCCGTCCCGCCAAGTACCCGGATACCCACGCCGATCAGGTCGGTTTCATGGTCCGAGGGCTGGCTGGCACCCTCGGAGTTGAGGTTGTTGTTGTTCGTGTCCAGCTCGTACTGAGCCGGCGGGTTGTCAATTCCGCCGTGCTCCTCGAGCAGTTGCTGCTGGTAGGGGGTTAGGTTGGACGTCGGGTCGTGATTCGTGCACCCGAAGGTACCGAGAATCCCGAACACGACGAAGAAGATAACGGACAGGTTGAATTTGCGCATGATTTCCTCCATCAAGCGACTTTTGTGAGATTAGCCATTCAAACCACGATGCAAAACATCATCGTAGCTTAAAATGGCTAATCTCTTCCGCATCACAAAGAGTTCACGAAGACGCGAAAAACACGCCCTCGTGACTCTCTGCGACACCTAATTATCAAAGGTCAATTTCCGTCAAAAAACTACCATATATAACAAAACTAGTCAAGGTTGTCAAACCTGTTAATGTTAATAAAAAATTACAACAATCTTAAAAAGAGGCTGCAAAATACAAACTAGATCCGCCCGCCCAGGGTAGTTACATAGGTCCAAGCACGAGCTGCCTTGCCTCTCTTGCAAGAGTCCAGTATAGCCTCAAGTTGATCTTCGTATTGTTTTAGAATCTCTGCTTTCTTACTTGGATCATTTATAATGCGGACAAAATGGAAATCCCGAGCCTGCCTAGCGGCTGGTATGGCTTTTCGCAAAGCTTCCTGGTTATGGGTTGTTGCACCCAAAAGAGGTCGATATTTAGACTGGTCCCAACTGTTGTAAACAGTTGTTAATTCAGCATAAATCCCTTTACCATAGGCACTCATTTGTTCTTGTGTTGGAACTCCAGTGATTCCTGGAATAATTGGAATAGGAGG
>CAXCBS010000196.1:0-2157 GCA_963980845.1 uncultured Candidatus Peregrinibacteria bacterium
AGGGTACAGTTTATGAGGGATAAATTAAAAACTGGGCAACAAAAGTTTTCTCAAGCAAACTTATTTTGAGCCGGGGAAACGGCTCCTTTAAAATTTACTTATAATCCCAGTCAGGAAAAACTACAGAATGAAAAAAAAATATCTGCTAGCACCCGGTCCTACACCTGTTCCAGAGCATGTGTCTCTGGAAATGGCTCTTCCCATGCAACATCACCGGACTCCCCAGTTCAGCAAAATATTTGGTGAAGCCGCAGAAGGAGCCAAATATCTTTTTCAAACCAAGCAGGATGTGCTGATTCTTGCTACCACTGAAACAGCAGGAGATATGTTGTAATGCCCAGAAAATATAATTTCAGTGCTGGCCCAGCGATGTTACCAGAAGCCGTATTAAAGCAGGCGCAAGAAGAATTGCCGGATTGGCATGGTTCTGGGGCTTCGATCATGGAGATGAGTCACAGAGGCAAGGAATTTGTATCTGTTCACGAGGAGGCGGAAAAGGATGTCCGTGAACTGTTGGATGTACCCAAGAATTATAAGGTATTGTTTTTACAAGGGGGTGCGTCTGCTCAGTTTGCAACAATTCCCATGAATCTGCTTCGTGGGAAAACCAAAGCTGATTATATTTGGACTGGTGCTTGGGGAAAGAAAGCCATTAGTGAGGCAAAAAAATATTGCACGGTGAACGTTGCGGCTTCCTCTGAAGCTGATAAATTCACCACCATTCCTCCCTTTGAGAACTGGTCTTTGAATTCAGATGCTGCTTATGTGCACTATACTCCAAACGAAACAATAGGTGGTGTGGAATTTCATTGGATTCCTGATACCGGGGATGTGCCACTGGTTGGCGATTTTTCCTCGACGATTTTATCCCGCCCATTGGATGTGAGTCGTTTTGGGCTGATTTATGCGGGTGCGCAAAAAAATATTGGACCAGCGGGCGTCACGTTAGTAATTGTTCGCGATGATCTCATTGGGAATTCGTTATCCACGACCCCGAGTGTTTTCGATTACGCGCAACAAGCTGAAGCGGATTCGATGTTGAATACTCCTCCGACATATACGCTCTATTTGGCGGGTTTGGTCTTCAAATGGGTGAAAAAACAAGGGGGGCTTTCCGCTATGGCAAAATTGAACGAAAACAAGGCCAATAAATTGTATGCCGCGATTGATAATTCGAACTTCTATAGTAATCCCGTGGAAAAAACTTCGCGGTCTTGGATGAATGTACCATTTGTGTTGGCCAATGCCGACTTAGACAAAGAATTTTTAGCAGGTGCTGAGGATGTTGGGTTAACCACCCTAAAAGGTCATCGTTCAGTCGGAGGAATGCGAGCGAGTATCTATAACGCCATGCCTGAAGCTGGCGTTGATGCTCTGATTGATTATATGAAGAATTTTGAAAAGCGTAAGGCCTAGCGGACAAGACCAATGGAAAGGGAAAGTTGTACGAATTGCCCACTTGGGTTATGTGGACACCTTTGACATCATCGTAGCGATTTCGGCTCTGGAGATGGCCTTGAAAAAATTCGGCACCCAAATCCAGTTAGGCAAAGGCGTGGCCGCCGCTCAGGAAATACTATTAGAAGCTTACTGACCGGCGAGCCGCCGGAGGCAGACAGCAATGACTCGTTAAGCCAAGATGAGTCATTGCCAATCAAACAAAGTTATTGCCAGTCGGCCCCACGTATGGTGGAAACCGCCGGTTGTTTCCGACCATCACATTTTGGAGTTAACGAATGAAAGTTCTTGTTTCTGACAACCTCTCCGCGACTGGAGTTGAAATTCTCAAAAAAGAATCCGGAATTGAGGTCGATGTTAAAACCGGCCTGCCCAAGGAAGAATTAATAAAAATCATTTCCGCCTACGATGGTTTAATTGTCCGAAGTGCCACCAAAGTGGTCGCCGAAATTATTGAGGCCGCTGACAACCTGAAAGTAATCGGCCGAGCCGGAGTTGGCGTGGACAATATTGATTTAGCGGCGGCTGGCACAAAAGGCATTATTGTCATGAATGCGCCAGAAGGCAATATGATCACCACTGCCGAGCATACCATGGCCTTGTTGCTGTCCATGTCTCGGAACATTCCACAAGCCAGCCACGCTCTCAAAAATAGAAAGTGGGCTCCGAAAGAGTTCATGGGAGTAGAACTTTTTGAAA
>CAXCBS010000197.1:0-2146 GCA_963980845.1 uncultured Candidatus Peregrinibacteria bacterium
TTATAAGAGTATTTCTCACCAATTTTATAGGCAAATTTAGTACTAATTAGTGCTCCAACTCCAGCCGCGGTAATTATTCCTCCCGAAATCCAGTCTGGCATTCCTTTATTGCTCATTGTAGGTAACAAAATAATTGTAAAAAACAACATATGATGAGACAGGGACCGGTAAATTAAAAGCAATCTCAATCTGTTATTTCGAAAAACATTAGAAAGTGCAATTTTACCAGTCTTAACATTTTTATAAAAAATCTGTTTAAGAGTTCGGAACTTTGGTTTCTTCATAATTTCTTTCAGCTGCAATACTAAAACAATCAAAACAGTAGCCAAGGCCACATCTAAACAAGCTAAGATTTTGTACCCTGCGTCTCCCATAAATTTCAAAATCACAGCGGCAATTACCGGCGTTAATAGCAATGTGAATTGTTCATAAGCCATAAATTTACCAATAACTTTACCAAACTTATCACGCTCATTAAGTATATGAAGATTTTCGTCCAAAAAAGCCTGGCCAGTTCCACTCCAAAAACTAAAATAAAAAGCTCTAAAAATCGCCGCTACAGCAAACCCCGCAATAGTCGGATAAATTAAAATCATAAGAGCCGACAAAAAATTGGCAATAACAGAGTAAATCATAGATTTTTTACGTCCCATCGTATCCGCAAAAACAGACGTTGGGAGCTCAAAAATCCACAAACAAAAAGTCATCACATTAGAGATCACAATAATTTCAAATAAATTTAAACCAGTATGTTCATAAAAAATCGTAATTATTGGCAACAAAAACACCGCTCCGGAGAGCAAATTAATATAAGAATGAAGGCGGATATTTAGGCGTGCAATATTTTCCATACTCTGAGTATAATCTAAATATGGCTTTTGAAGAACTTGAACCGATTAACAAAAAAAAGAAAAAGCGTCGTCGCTCCAGTTTTTTTGAGTATAAAGTTGAGGTCCCGCGGAAAAACGCTGATTCTTTGGAAAAACCAAAAGATCTAAGTGAACACAAAGAAGTCCTTCCTATTAAAACTTATTCTAAAGACCCTCGTGAAGACCACGAAGAAGCGAAAGACGAAGAAGAAGCACAAAAAATTCTTGAAGACATCCAAGCTAACGAAGAATCATAATCAAATCTCCTAGATTAGTCCCACTTGGTCCGGTCTGAATCAAGTCACCAGTTTTTTCGAAAAAGTGATAGGAATCATTGTTGTCTAGGTATTCATCAATCGCAACTCCAGCCTTAAGTGTTCGCGGACTAATAATCGCTCCAGCCGTAAGCTCTGGACACATTCCATCAACCCCATCAGTCCCGATAGATAAGGCCACGCCATTAAATCCGGAGCGCGCCATGGCTAACATGAATTCTTGATTGCGGCCGCCTTTACCATCACCGCAAATCGTAACCGTAGTTTCGCCAGTGGCCACATATAAAACGCCTGGCTCTTTCACACGCTTCAACAGAGCCGTCGCTTGATCTCGAGCCTCTCCATTCAAATTCGTGGTCAGAACCTCACATCCCGGCACCAATTCCTTAACAATTTGAGCCGGAGTCTCATGATTAGCCAAAATATGGGTCGTAACCCCTTCAAACACTGGATCCCCAGGTTTGGGAGTCTCGTTTTCCGCGGCCTCAAGATGAACCCTAACCGACTCCGGAACCTCATCCCAAATCTCATATTGTTCCAATACTGCACGCGCATCAGCAAAAGTAGACTCATCAGGTGCAAGCGGTCCAGAGGCGATTGTTCCCAGGTCATCTCCTAGTACATCGGAAATCACTAAATGCAAACACTTAGCTGGATAAACTGCCTTGGCTAACCATCCACCCTTAATTTGCGATAAATGTTTGCGTACTTGGTTCATTTCTTGAATCGTGGCTCCGCTCTTAAGTAGTAGCGAGGTCACCTCAACTTTTTCATCTAAATTAACTCCATCAACCGGTAGCGGAAGCAGTGCCGACCCACCACCAGAAATCAAAGCAATTACTAGATCGTTTTCGCCCGCCTCACGCGCCATCTCTAAAATCTGCCGCGAGCCAGAAACCCCAGCCTTGTTTGGTAGGGGATGGGTGGCAGGAATAACCTGAACACGCGCTAGACTATGAGTTGTGCCTTCGGGGATAGTAATAACTCCACCGGCAATCCGAT
>CAXCBS010000198.1:0-2143 GCA_963980845.1 uncultured Candidatus Peregrinibacteria bacterium
GGGAGCCTATTCAAGATATTTCTTAGTGTAAGGAACTTGATTGGTATAAAACTCAATAGCTGTAGCCAATTCTTCGCGATCTTTGGCATATTCAGTGAGTTTGATGCCTTCTTCCCAGGCCGTGCAGGCTTGGCGGAGGGCGGTGGCCCCCTTAGCTGTTCCTCCGGGATGAGAGTGAACTCCACCGCCCATAGTGGTGATGAAGTCTGTGGTGCCGACTAAGTCAGCGTAGGGCTTGAGAAGCACAGGATTTAATCCGCCGGAGGCAATAGGACACATGCCTTTCATGCCATACCAATCTTGAGTGAAGTAGTGTCCTTCAGATTCGGGGAAAAGAGCAGCGTGCGCCGCCATAATATCTTCTCCAGGAGTTCCAGCCATTTTGCCAATTCCAGCAGTTCCGGTGTGCATGCCAGAAGCTCCAGATAAGCGACCCATCATGGTCATAAATGGAACTGAAAATCCGATTGGGTTTTCTTTGCGAGTAAAAGCACCGTGACCCGCGCGGTGAAAGTGTAAGAAAACATCTGGCCACATACGACGTGCCGTTTGTAGTGCAGTCCAACCAGCGGTAATTCCATCTACCAAGAACGCAAATGAACCTGGTTTTAGTTTGGATTTAACATATTCAGCTCGTTCTTGCATCATCATAAAGTCTGGAGCCGAGATATTAACAGACATTACTTTCTTATCGCCAGTTTCTTGCTCAGCTCGCTCCATAGCTTCGGCAATTTCATCAATACATTCGTTAAAAGGGCAAAAGCTTTGGTCTGCCTGCGGTTCATCAAATTTTACAAAATCTCCACCACCACTCCAGAATTGATAACAAACTTCAGCAAACTCTTTGGCCTTAAGGCCAATCTTAGGTTTCACAATTGTTCCAAGCACCGGTCGGTCCTTAATGCCTAAATAGTTTTTCATATCTGTAATTGTGGTTGAAGGTCCGTCATAATGCTCGAGCATCTCTTTTGGCATCCAACAATCTACAGCGCGAAGTGCCACTACATCAGACATTCCAAAAACATTTCCAACTACAAAAGTGAGCAAGTTTTGCACATTTCCACCACGATCAAAAATTTCCCAAGGATAAGCAATCCAAGCTAAGTTTTTTTCTTCATCAATCTTATAAACAAGCGCATGTAGGTGATCAGAAAAATCAGTGGCGGTTCCCACGCGGAGGTTGGAGCCAGTACTAGACTCGGCTGCTACTTCAGATGCGGTGCCAAGAAAGTCGTGTCCTTCTTTTGGTACCACATGAAAAACTACCAGCATATATTTGCCGTCAGCCAGAGGGTCAAGATCTAAATTAATATAGGGTTCCTGCATGTTTAGGAGGGTTAAATTTGCTTTTAGTTGATTGTACCGCAGGTGCGACTTTTGCACAATTTTGAGGGGGGGAGAGAAGGTCTGAATACCTTTTTCTTATACCCACGATTAAATTTGACATGTTGATTTGGGGCAACCTGAAATCATTTTATACCTGTCAAGCTAAGCTCCTATCGCAAAAATCAAAAAATAATTCCTCTTCAAGTCTACGGTCAAATATTGTATAACTCGAGTAAATAAATCCTAACACCTCAAAAATCTCTCCATAATAGGAGGTTACGTTTGACACAACACGATTCCTCCAGATTCAAATATGTCATTTAAGTCAAGCTATCCCATTTGTGCAAATACTTATATACCCCAAAGCTCTTCCTTATTTTTTTTAATTTCTTTGTTAACTCTAGTTCATCTCGCTATGCTACGCTTGCAATCGAAAGACAAAAAAGACCTTTGAAAGAGAGGCTCCTTAACCATCCCCCCTATGAGAAAAATATTTTTATTTTTGTTAGTCCTTGCTGGCTGCTCTACATCGCCTACCACTTATAACGACCATGAGGGTCGTTTTACATTAGAATACCCGCCTGAATGGGCCGTAACGGAAAGCAGTTCCGAGGTCCAGTTTTGGGATACGCTCGAAACAGATCCAAGCATCAAAATGGTACTTTTCGAAAATCCTGATATTGAATTTACCGCTGAAACAACAATCAATAATTTATCAGCTATGATTCGCTCCGGTACTTTTATGAGTGATTTTCAGGTTTATTATTATGATTTGGGCGACCTAGTTATTAGTTTTACAGCCTATTATGAGGCCGAA
>CAXCBS010000199.1:0-2131 GCA_963980845.1 uncultured Candidatus Peregrinibacteria bacterium
TAGAAAATATCGTAAACAGATTATGGCCGTTTGTGTACTACTTACGGTTTTGTTTTCAGTAAGAGTGGTGATGCGGAATTTTGAGTGGGCAGATCCTGTTAAGTTTTTTGAAAACGAAATTGCGCACGCCAGGATTGATTACCGAATGCATTTTGGTTTGGGAGAATACTATTTTCATAATGATGATCTGGAGAAGGCGTTTGAAAGTTTTGAAACAGGTTTAATTGAGTCTCAATTGATCTGTGAATCTTGTTCGTATTTTTTGGCGCGGACTGCTTTTGAAATGGGGGATGAGGAGACTGGGTGGCAGTATGTTCGGGGTTGTTTGAGTGATAATCCTAACTATATGCCGATGTATTATTACTTAGAGGCAGATGAACAACTGGAACGGCTAGATCGACAAGAATGGCTTAATGAAGAGGATGTCGAGATTTTCTTAGAAGGGAAGGCATAGGTTTAGACCCAAACTTATTAATTTGCCAAGCGGTTTTTAGGCGGTTTTTCTTGACCACAAGGCTTCTTGCGAATAATATTTTGCTTACCATATTTAGTGTCTATAAATAACCCAAGGCACTATATGTAGTGTTTTAGCGGCTTTCTAACCCCCTCCTAATTATGTCTACCAAGGACCCCTTAAATAAGACCTTTTCGCGTGAAGAGCGTGAGGCAGTTTTGACTTCTCGCACTGGTGAGAAAGGACTTAAAATTGAACGGAAATTTACTAAAAAAGGTGAAAGTCCGTATGCTTCAATTAAATTTGAACTTCGGACATCTAAAATCACTAATCCCGATGGATCAGTTGTTTTTGAAATGAAAGATGTGGAAGTGCCTGAAAGTTGGAGCCAAGTGGCTACCGATGTTTTGGCGCAAAAATACATTCGTAAACAGGGAGTGCCACAAGAAGATCGGGACACTGGTAAGCCGCTTCTAGATAAAAAAGGAAAACCTAAATTGGGAGCGGAATGGAGTGCTAAACAAGTAATGGATCGACTGGCTGGAACCTGGCGACACTGGGGTGAAAAGCATGGTTATTTTGAAACTCAGGCTGATGCCAAGGCTTTTGAAGATGAAATGCGTTATTTACTAATGACACAACGAGCTGCACCTAATAGCCCACAGTGGTTTAACACTGGCTTAAACTGGGCTTATGGAATCGAAGGGGATGCACAAGGACATTATTTTGTGAATGAAAATACTGGGAAAGTAGAGCGATCAAAAGATGCTTATACTCGTCCACAACCGCATGCTTGTTTTATTCAATCTATATCTGATGACTTGGTTAATGAGGGTGGTATTTTTGATGGAGTGACTCGCGAGGCAAGACTTTTTAAATACGGTTCTGGGACTGGTTCTAATTTTTCCGCATTACGAGGATGTAATGAAAAATTGGGAGGAGGAGGGCAGTCTTCTGGGCTTATGAGTTTTCTAGCTGTGTTTGATCGCGCGGCTGGCGCTATTAAATCTGGTGGAACAACCAGGCGCGCAGCCAAGATGGTTTGTGTTGATATGGACCACCCAGAGGTTGAAGATTTTATTAATTGGAAAGTGATTGAAGAGCAAAAAGTGGCAGCCTTAGTTGCTGGTTCACATATTTGTCATGAGGCGCTTAAAGGCGTTGTGAAATCTGTAAATGATTACGGTTCTGATCCTAAGAAAAATCCAAATCTTAAACGACTTATTTTAGCGGCTAGCAAAGTTCATGTGCCGCTTAATACTGTTAAACGTGTGATTATGCGTTCTGAACAGGGGATGACTCTTAAGGAATTTTCTTTCCGAACTTATGATACGGATTTTCGTTCCGAGGCTTATGCCACGGTGGGCGGACAAAATTCAAATAATTCAATCCGTGTTACTAACGATTTTCTGGAGGCAGTTGAAAAAGATGAAGATTGGGATTTGGTGAATCGAACAAGTGGGGAAATTTATAAAACAATGAAAGCTCGTGATTTATGGGAGCAAATTGCTGAGGCGGCTTGGCAATGTGCTGATCCAGGGCTTCAATACGATACTACGATTAATGAATGGCACACTTGCCCTAAGAGTGGTCGTATTAATGCTAGTAATCCGTGTTCTGAATATATGTTTTTAGATGACACGGCTTGTAATTTGGCTTCATTAAATCTAGTTAAAT
>CAXCBS010000200.1:0-2102 GCA_963980845.1 uncultured Candidatus Peregrinibacteria bacterium
AAGAAAGCAAAGCAGCTTACAAAGAATCTCTAGCCGAACAAGCCGCTGTGGAGGCAGCTCTTCGCCCGGATGACCCTCCGCCGGCAGAGGCATTTGTAGAAAAAGAACCACGTCTTGAAAAAGAAGCTCGCCAAGCTGCCGAAGTGGCTATTAGGGACGGCAGAGAAGCTCTATTCCTAGCAGCTGATTATGATGCAGTTGAGGATCATTTAGCCACGGTCAAACTTCTCCTCCCTGACTTTGAAGGAGGATTTAATATAGAAGAAAATAAACGTGTCATAGAAAGTTATGAGCGCCTAGAGGGCATGCTCACTCGAGCCAGAGAGGTGAAAGCTCAAGAAGAAATGGACGCTGGCGAAATCGACAAAGGTGGAGTTGATATTTCTCACGGCCCAGTGGAAGTTGACGTGCCAGATCCAGAATTAGGCGCCGAGCAAGGAGATCTTCCGATTGGCGAAGGTTACGAAGGCTTAGCTGGCCCAGATTTAGGCCCTGATTACACCGGAGGAAAACCAATTGACCTTCCTTCACCAACCAACCTCGAAGATCTTACGAGCCTCCCTCAATTCGATGAACCTTCACTTATAGATGCTGATCCTTCTGATATCGACAGCCTCCCTCAAAGAGAAAATGCCTCTGAAAGCGAAGAAGTCCTTGCCGACGAACTTGTTGGAACGCCAATGACCGCGAGCCAGGCTGCAGAAAGCGGCCTCATTGTTGAAGTCGATGGAGGAGGATATGAGCCTGCTCCAGGTTATGTCTGGGACGAAGACCACTTCGGTTGGAATCCTTCAAATGACAGTTACGTGTTTGGAAGAATAAGCCCGAGCCCGCTATAACATCTTCTCGCCACCGCGCTGCTTAAATGTTAGAATAGGAACGAATAATTCTTAATTCTAACTTTATGCAGGTAAACACTTTTGCTAAGCACTTAACTGATATTGAAAAAGGACTTTTTGAAGATTATTTAGGAAAAAAACTACTTCAATTCGAAAAATTCCTAACACATTTTGATGTAGACGAAGTTAAGTTAAATGTCACTGCCGAAAAATTCACTCGCAAAGACGCTTACAAAGTTGAAATGTTTATGGAGCTTCCCAAAGCTGTTAAGCACAAACCTCTCTATTCTAGCGAAGACAGTCGTGATTTACGCAAAGCCGTGGAATTTTCAAAAGACAAATTAATCGATCAAATCAAGAAAGCAGTTGAGAAAATGCAACGCGAACACCTGCGTGCTGCCTAGAGGACATTTTATGAACCGAATTTATTTAGATTACGCCGCCACTACTCCGGTGGATCCCCTTGTTTTAGAGGCGATGCAACCGTATTTTAGTGAAAAATTTGCCAACCCTTCTAGTTTGCATTCCGCCGGCCAAGAAGCCAAAAAAGCATTAACCGAGGCTCGCCAACAAGTGGCGACCATCCTCTCCTGCACTGCACAGGAAGTGGTTTTTTTAAGCGGTGGCACCGAAGGCAATAATTTAGCTATTTTTGGTATTGCGGACAAACATTCGTCCGGCCACATTATAACCTCTGCTATTGAACACGAATCAGTTTTAGAGCCAATTAAAGAGCTTGAAAAACGCGGCTTTCGCACTACTTTTCTACCTGTTGGCAATAACGGCATCGTCAATCCAGAAGATCTTCAATCCGCCCTCACGGACGACACAATTCTTGTGAGCATCATGTCTGCTAATAACGAAATTGGGACCATTCAGCCAATTGCAGAGATCGCTACTATTTTGCGCGATCATTCCGCTGTTTTTCATGTTGATGCCTGCCAATCTCTCCCCAAAACCCTTGAAGGAATCGACCTTCTTACTCTAAATGGCGGAAAAATTTATGGGCCAAAAGGAGTCGGACTCCTCTATGTTCGAGATGGGATTAAATTGCAGCCACGCGTTTTTGGTGGCGGACACGAACGCGGTTTACGTTCTGGAACTGAAAATATTCCAGCCATTATTGGCCTTGCCAAAGCCCTAGCCCTCCCCCACCACGACAATGAAATAGCTTCTTTACGAGACCAACTTTTAAACGGCATAACGTCGGAACTTGATCAAATCACAGTTAACGGCGACCTTGCCGCCCGTCTCCCAAATAAC
>CAXCBS010000201.1:0-2086 GCA_963980845.1 uncultured Candidatus Peregrinibacteria bacterium
GGCGGGTACGGCGTTTTCGGCAGCCGTTATGAGGAAGAGGGGTCACATCACTGATTGATAAAATTTCGAGACCACCGGCGATAAGTCCGCGAATGGCTTGTTCTCGACCGTTACCAATTCCTTTTACTTGAACGTGAACACGCTCCATTCCGAAAGCTTTGGCTTTTTCACAGGCACTTTCCGCTGCGATTTGAGCAGCGTAAGGGGTTGATTTTTTAGTGCCTTTGAAACCGTTAGCCCCAGAAGAACTCCAAGCAAGTACATCGCCATTTAATTCTGTAATGGTAACGATGGTATTGTTGAAACCGGCGTGAATGCTAGCGCGTCCCTCGGGGACATTACGGCGCTTGCGATTGACCTTCTTCTTAATTGTTTTGCCTTTTTTCTTGTCGGCCATGGGTAATTAAGGGTTATTTCTTAGTGTCTTTACGTTTCCCGCTACCAACTCCAGTGCGTTTTCTGCCGCGGAGTGTGCGAGCATTAGTTTGGGTTTTTTGACCACGGCTAGGAAGTTTCCGGCGGTGTCTAAAACCACGATAAGAACCGATGTCTTGAAGACGTTTGATATCTAAAGTTTTTTTGCGACGAAGATCACCCTCGGTAGGGAGCTTTTCGACAGCCTCGCGAAGCTTTTTTTGGTCAGCTTCGGTTAGGTCTTTTACTTTAGTATCTGGATTGATATTGAGATCACTTATAATCTTGTTACTAACACTACGGCCAATTCCATAGATATAAGTGAGTCCGATTTCAATCCGTTTTTGAGCAGGGAGTGTAACTCCAGCGATACGAAGCATATAATAATTGGTTAACCTTGGCGTTGATTATGTTTTTTCTTAGATTTGCAGATCACGCGGACAACTCCACGACGTTTGATCGTTTGACATTTTTCACAGATTTTTTTCACACTGGCGCGTACTTTCATGAGAATTTAATTAGAGGATTCAGGGGTTTCTTCGGTAGAAGCAGTCTCTTCAGTGGGAGCTTCCCCTTCAGCAGGGGCCTCTTCTTCAGTAGAAGTAGTTTCTTCAGTCGAAGCGGCTTCTTCAGTAGGAGCTTCCTCTTTAATAGGATCCTCCTCTTTGGGTTTTCTAACAGGTGGTTTTTTGTGGCGATAAACAATGCGACCTTTAGAAAGATCGTAAGGAGTAAGTTCAACAGTGACGTGATCGCCAGGAATGATGCGAATATAATTGATACGCATTTTACCGGACAGGTGACACAATAAGATGTGGTCACTTGGGTAATCGGGGTCATTGAGTCTCACCTTGAAGGTTGTATTTGGGAGACACTCAATAATAACTCCGTCAACTTGAATTACTTGTTTAGCCATAAACTCCTGTTAAAGCGATAGGATACTACAGGATAGGAACAGGGTAAGCAAGAGTTTTTTTGCAAAAAAGTCAAAAAGGATGTCAGGGGGTGCTAACGGGTTGTTGTGTGGGTTTTTGTCAAAATGAATTGAAGCTTTTCTACTTATGATCTAGTGTCCAGGTGCCGTCAAAACCTTGTGGGGGACTGTTTTGGAAGTGTTTACAGCGGGCAATGTACACTTTGGTGGGGCCGTCATTAGGCGCTAAGAGTAGCACTTCGTTGAATCTGGCCTCAGCTTCGGCGAATTTTTGGTTGCGATAGTATTCGATGGCTTGGTGGAATTGGTCGATGATAGTACGATGCTGATCTGTTAACTGGCCTTTTAGGGCCATTAATTCAAAAACATCTACTGGTTCGTCTTTTCCTTTTACACGCAGTTTATCAAGTCGTCTTAATTCAAATGCATCGCCTAATTGGGATACTGTGGCATCTGGAATCATAACGTGGGTACCGTATTCTTTGTTAGCGCTTTCTAGGCGGGAGCCCAGGTTAACAATGTCACCCATAACGGTGTAATCAAACCTTTCACTGGATCCAACATTGCCGGCAATAGCGTCGCCAGTTGATAGTCCAACTCGGAAATTCAGGAGTGGTTTGCCAGCTTGTTGCCATTTTTGATGTAGTTGGGTGAGGGCGGCGCGGCATTCCAGCGCACTCTTGGCAGCCAAGACGGCATGGTTTGGTTGATCGAGCGGTGCTCCCCAGAAAGCCATAA
>CAXCBS010000202.1:0-2066 GCA_963980845.1 uncultured Candidatus Peregrinibacteria bacterium
CGACCACCGAGATCTACACTCTTTCCCTACACGACGCTCTTCCGATCTCAGATTAAGTCTGCGCGTCAGCATTCCGCTTGGCAAAGGTTCTTCTCAAGTAGAAGTTCAAAACTTTTCTGTTCGACTTAAAAAAGTATCCTTAACTGAATCTTCAAATGATTAAAGCTATTATCTGGGACATGGACGGTGTTCTTGTTGAATCCGAAGCCATGCACGTTCAGGCAGAGGCCGAAACCCTGCGTGAGTACGACATCGACCTTTCGAATATCGACTGCACACAATTTATGGGTATGAATCTTCAACAATATTTTGAGGAAATTGCCCGTAAAATGGGACGCGACCTCCCAATCGATGAAATAATTCAAAAACACTCTGAAACCCTGCGCGGTTATTATTCGCAAAAATTCCCCATTGTTCCGCACGCTCCAGAAGTTGTTCGCGCCCTTAGCGAAAAATATCCAACCGCCCTGGCCACCAGCATGCGTCGTCGCCTGGCTGATCTTTATCTAGCCCGAATTGGCATTACCGATTGTTTCACCGTGATTATCGGCGGAGACCAAGTCCAGCACGCCAAACCTGATCCCGAAATTTTCTTAACCGCGGCCGAACGCCTCAATGTCGACCCAAGCGAAGCCCTAATTATCGAAGATTCAGGTCACGGAATTCACGCTGGCAAAGCGGCTGGCGCCACAGTCCTAGCCCGCCAAGCAGATCACAATCGCACCCAGGACTTGTCTCATGCCGATCACATAATTACAGATTTGCGAGAGATCTCGGAAAAACTAGAAGTTCTCGGTTAATATAAGTATTTACATAAAAAGAATTCTGTACTATAGTTTTTTCCTGTTTTAAGCAATTTTAAAGATGGCTCCACCCGCCTCATCAACTGCTACCCCCTTAGCACGTATTCAAAAACCTAAAAAAGGCCCTACCGACCCGACAACACTAGCGGGTAAGGCTCAGATTTTTTTTAATGCAATTTCTGAAATTGAAAAAGGCGGACAAGATTTAGTTGAAAAAGTTGTTAATGACCTTGAAAACCTAAAATTTGGAGAAGTTTTTAGTTTATTAAGAACAATAAGAGATTTAAAACCTTTTGATTTTCCCTCCTTAGAGGAGGCTGTAATGGAGAACCTCCGAAATCAAATTAAAAAAGCTTTTTATTTAAAACTTCCAGATCCAGGGGATGATTTCCCCATAACAAGTTTAGAACTTGCGGAGGTTTCCGGAGCTGACCTGAAAAAATATGCTGCCTTGGTTATAGAGGGGGACGAGCTTCTTTCAGACCTTATTCAAGATCGTTTGCAAACCGGCACAAACATTAATTTAACCCAAAAATGTCGGGTATATTTCAAGGACAATCAAGCTATTATTTATGAAGATCAGTTTGACGCTTTGGTCGAGTGGGTTGAGAATAGAAATAGTCCGGTTCCGATGATGGGAGGAGTTGAAACTATTTCTGAGTCGCAGGATGAAACCCCAGAAGAGACGGCCAAGCGAGAGAGAGAAGAGATCAAAGCTCGGCAAGAGTGGATTCGGAAGGAAGCCGAAAGAGATCGATTTACGGCAATGTATAGAGCGCAACTACGTAAAACAATAGCAGCTCTTCAAGGCGGAGATATTTATCAATTTGCTGACGAGGAGGATGCCGAAGATGATGAGGAGGCCGAGGAGGATGAAGGAGATGAGAATTTTCAAGTATTTATTGAAGGACATGACTCCGGTGTTGTTGAGCCAGTTCTTCAAACTTATTCAGGGAAGAGATCGCGCCAAGCTGAGCCAAAAAAACCTAGCTTAGCAAGTGGGTTGAAAAGTCTTTTTGGAGGTCAAGAAGTAACACTGTCAGACACTGCAACAGGGATAAGTAGAGAGAGACTCCGACAAAGCCAAGGAGGAGCTCCAGCAAAGCCCTCGAAAAGAACTCCCTTCAAAGCGGAGCGAGATGAACAGGCGTTAAGCACTCTTGAATTATTACAAAGAGCCGAGGAAATTACTCTTGAGAAAATGGGGATTAAAAAAGATTCTAATCCAGTCCCTTCCCCGGCCCCAGAAGAGGCTTCTCCCAC
>CAXCBS010000203.1:0-1992 GCA_963980845.1 uncultured Candidatus Peregrinibacteria bacterium
CCTATATTTTATGCGGCTCCCCCATTTGTGGGGGGATGTTAGATTCCCCAAAATCCGGAGGTTATTGTAATTATTGGGAAGAAAATGTTTTTTCGTAAATTAGCCGGGAGGGGGGTAGAAATTTCCCCTTCCGCTTTCCATTTATGGGATATTGCGGTCGAATTTAAGTTATCTTTAGGGATTGATTAGCCAGGAGGACAAAATATGTATAAGTTGGTCCTTTTAAGACACGGGCAGAGCCAATGGAATTTGGAGAATCGGTTTACCGGCTGGACCGATGTTGACCTGACTGAACAGGGAAAACAGGAAGCCGAAACAGCTGGAAAACTGTTTCTGCAAGAAGGTTATACCTTCGACTTGGCCTACACCTCTGTCCTCAAGCGGGCGATTCGAACTTTATGGATTGCGCTGGATAAAATGGATTTGATGTGGATTCCAGTCACCCGGTCCTGGCACCTGAACGAACGCCACTACGGTGCTCTGCAAGGATTGGACAAAGCGGAAACGGCAGAGAAACACGGCGCGGAACAAGTAAAAATCTGGCGCAGAAGTTATGCCACTCCCCCTCCCCCTCTCTCTGACGATGACGAAAGGTTACCGGCAAAAGATCCCCGCTATGCCGGCATACCAAAAAACCAATTGCCTGCCGCAGAAGCTTTAAAACATACCGTCGACCGATTTTTGCCTTATTGGTTCGATCAGATCGTGCCTTCCATCAAAGCTGGAAAAAAAGTTTTGATTTGCGCACATGGCAATAGCTTAAGAGCCCTGGTCATGCATCTGGATAACATCAGCGAAGAAGATATTCTCGAATTGAATATTCCCACCGGCATTCCCCTGGTATACGAACTGGACGCAGACCTGAAAGCCACCAACCACTATTACCTGGGTGACCCCGAAGCCGCAAAAAAAGCCGCCGAAGCCGTCGCCAACCAATCCCACCGCTAGGCGCGGGGCCAGTACTGCATTGCCCATAGGGCGGACCGAGTACTCAAGCGCAATACTTTAATAAACTTCCTCCTGATAAGGGGGATTGAGGGGGTTGCTTAATGGACCCCTCTTTCTCAAAGAGGGGCTGGGGTGATTTACCACCAGAGGTTTAGCCCGGATATTGCACGAGTATTTCTGGGTGCGGATGAAAACATTATTAAATCACCCTCACCTCAATCCTCTCCCCTCAAGGGAGAGGAAGCAAAAAGTCCCTTCTCCCCTGGAGGGAGAAGGCTAGGATGAGGGGGAGTTCATACGGGTGAAATCCTTTCCGTGCTCATTTGTTTATCCAATATCTGAGTTAGCCGTCACCCTGAGCTTGTCGAAGGGTAGGAAGAATTATAGTTGTCATCGAGAGAGGACTTGACCCCTCGTTAAAACAAACTATCGTCATTGTCCTTAGGAAGGAAGTGCTTTTCAAATCTGGCGAGTCTTTGATTTACGTGACAGGCAACCTCCACGAGTCTTCCAACTTTAAGCATTATACAAATCAGAACATACACTGTAATTGCCGAGTACCAATCAACGCTTAGAAAGTTTTCCCACATAGGCTTAATCCTTTCGATTGGTTTTGAATTGGGGAAAGTGTAGCACAGGAAGGAAGTCCCAAAATTCTCTAGGGGATCCTACAAAAATTTTAGAAAGCCCGGAACGGGTACCTTGAGAAAGAGGGAGTTTAAAAACTAACCCCCCTCAATCCCCCCTTATCAGGGGGGGGAGAGTGCTTATCTTTTATCTGTGTCCATCTGTGTTTATCTGTGGTTAATTTTCACTGGCGGTTTGTGGGTTTAAGCATTTCGCGGGCGTGTTCCAGGGAGGCGTCGGTGATGGTTTCTCCGCTGGACATGCGCGCCAGTTCTTCCACACGTTCTTCATGTTCCAGTTGGTGGATGGTGGAATGGGTGCGCTTGCTTTTTATTTGTTTTTCTATGCGGAAATGAGAAGAAGCCAACCCGGCAATCTGCGGGAGATGGGTGATGCATAGAACCTGTTTGGTGCTGG
>CAXCBS010000204.1:0-1991 GCA_963980845.1 uncultured Candidatus Peregrinibacteria bacterium
AGGCAGGTTGTTTTGCCGTGGTTTTAGAATGTGTCCCCGCGGAACTTGCGGCGCGCATAACAGAACAGCTTGCGGTCCCGACTATTGGTATTGGCGCGGGGCCAGATTGTGATGGGCAGGTTTTGGTGATTTCGGATTTAATGGGTTTTTATTCTGATTTTCAGCCTAAATTTGTAAAACAATACGCGAATATGGCGGAAATCATGCAAAAGGCTGCCAAGCAGTTTAAATCCGAGGTGGAAAGTGGTATATTTCCATCCCATGAACAAAGCTACTAAAATTGGCTTCGTCCCCACAATGGGAGCCCTTCATGAGGGGCACCTAAGTTTGGTACGCGCGGCTCAGCAAGATTGTGATCGAGTGGTGGTGAGTATTTTTGTGAATCCAACGCAGTTTGCAGAAGGCGAGGACTATAATAAATACCCACGTGAGTTGGAACGTGATAAGAGTCTTTTGGTTGGGGTAGATGAAATTTGGACTCCAACAATGGAGGAGATTTATCCGGAAGGAACGTCAAACGTGGAACGTATTGTGCCACCATCGGAGTTAACGCAAGTTTTATGTGGGCGCGTGCGGCCTAATCATTTTTCGGGAGTGGCTACCGTGGTAAAGCGATTATTTGAGCATGTTCAACCTACGGATGTTTATTTTGGTCAAAAAGATTACCAGCAAACGCGGGTGATTGATTGGTTGATTCGGGAGTTTTTTGAGGGAATGCGATTGCATGTTTGTCCAACTGTACGTGAGCAAGATGGACTAGCTATGAGCTCAAGGAATGCTTATTTGAATTCTTTTGAGCGCGATGAAGCGGCTGAAATAAGCCAATACTTGCAAAGCGTGAATAAATTATTTGAACAAGGAGAAAGAGGAGTGAAAAAGTTGTTGGCTGAAGTCCCTAATTATGAGTATGCGGAAATCCGAGATGCCAAAAGTTTGGTATTGGTAGAGAAAATAGAGGAGCCAGTGGTTTTGGCAGTGGCGGCAAATTTGGGAAAAACTCGTTTAATTGATAATATTTTGTTATGTCCTTAAAAGGCAAAAAAATTGTGGTTGGTGTGGCCAGTAGCGTAGCGATTTATAAGGCTCTGGAACTTACACGCTTATTTAAAAAACAAGGAGCAGAGGTTCATGTTTTTATGACTGCTCATGCCACGGAGTTGGTTAGTCCACAGCTTTTCCAAGCCATTTCCGGGAATCCAGTTCATCACCAAATGTTTGATCGTTCTGGGAATGATCCTATGCCTCATTTACAGGTTATGAAAGAGGCGGATGCCGTTGTGCTAGCGCCGGCAACAGCGAGTTTGATTGGGCGCTATGCAACTGGTTTGGCAGATGATTTGTTAACCACAGCTTTGTTGGCAACGCGGGCGCCGGTTTTGGTGGCCCCGGCTATGAATGAGGCGATGTATTTGCATCCGATTGTGCAGGAGAATTTAGAGCGTTTACGAGGGTCGGGAGTTTCAATCATTGAGCCGATTGAAGGGGAGCTGGCGTGTGGAGTTTATGCTGTGGGGCACTTGGCATCACTGGAGGCGATTTTGCTTCGGACGGAACAGTTGATGGTGCCGCAAAGTTTTAAAGGAAAAAAGTTTTTAATTACTTCGGGAAGGACAGTGGAGTCACTTGATCCGGTTAGATGTTTAACGAATTTCTCGAGTGGAAAAATGGGATTGGCCTTGGTGCGCGAAGCGCTTTTGCGTGGGGCCACGGTAATGCTTGTTTCTGGCCGGGCTGATGTTGATTATGTTTTGCATGAAAATTTAGAAATTGATTACGTGAAAACCGCGGAAGAAATGCGAATTGCGGTTTTGGATGAGTTTGAAAATTGTGATTATTATATTTCAGCAGCCGCGATTTGTGATTTTGCACCGCGCAAGGTGTCAGAAGTTAAACTTAAAAAATCTGGGTCTAGGGTTTTAGAGTTGGTGGAGAATCCTGATATTTTGAGTGAGGTAGCACGTATGAAAGCATCGCATCAAGTGGTGATTGGC
>CAXCBS010000205.1:0-1975 GCA_963980845.1 uncultured Candidatus Peregrinibacteria bacterium
AAAGCCTTAAAAAACGGCGTTGAAAACTTCCAAGCCGATAGCGGATTAATCATTGTGCAAGAACCAGCCACCGGCCGCATTTTAGCCATGGCGCACTACCCAACTTTTGACCCTAATGCTTATGGCGACGCTTATGATCTAGAGGAAATCGAAGTTCCCAAAGACCAAGAAGAATTCCTTTATCGCACGGGAGAAGATGAAAACGAAAGAATTTACCTCTACATTCGCAAAGACCCTGACCAAAGAATCGAGCTTTTTTATGACGCGGAAAAAGATCTTTATTACAAATACAAAAACGATGTAGGCCCCGAAGTTTACCAATTAAAAAGCGTCACCCTACCTTATGAGCCAGGTTCAGTTTTCAAACCAGCCGCCATGGCCGCTGCCATCGACGCTGGCGAAGTCACTCCTTACTCCACTTTTTATTCCAATGGCCCTGTCCAAGTTGATGAATACGAAATCCACACTTTTAATGATGTTTATTACGGCACCTCTACCATGACCGAGGTCCTTATTCATTCCGATAATACTGGCATGGTGCATGTCGCCAAAAAACTTGGTGCCGCCCTATTTTACGACTATTTAGAAGCTTTTGGATTCACAGAAAAAACCCACATTGAATTTGAAAACGAACACTCTGGAGTTTTAGAATATTATGACTACTGGGCTGATTCAGAGCTAGTTACCAAAGCTTTTGGACAAGGTATTTCCGTTACCCCCATTCAACTTGTTAACGCCATCTCCGCCATTGCTAACGGCGGATTGCTTATGCAGCCTTACATTGTTGATTCCATCGAAGAGGCTGATGGCCGAGTTAACGAATTTGAGCCTGAAATTATTCGCCGCGTTTTAACCGAAGAAACCTCAGACCAAGTCACGGCCATGATGACTGCCGTGGTTGAACAAGGGGCCCCGCTCGCTGCTCTCGAAAACCATTACGTTGCTGGCAAAACCGGTACTGCCCAAACTTATAAATGGGGCAAGGCCCTTTCCGGACGAGGCACCACTATTACTTCTTTTGTAGGATTTGCGCCAATTGAATCCCCTCAATTCACTGTACTGGTAAAACTTGATCGACCCAAAACCGTGGAATGGGGAGCCGCCACCGCTGGCCCAACTTTTCATGAATTAGCCGATTTTCTAGTTACCTATTACAACACCGAGCCAGACAAAACAAATTAAACAAATTTTATGAAAATTTTTTCACAACTTTTGTCCTCCCTTATTTTAGCCGGGGTTTTAAGCGTGCCGCTTACTCTTGCTGAATCAATCAATTCTTTTCACAGTGATATTAAAATTAATTCCGATGCCACTATTAATGTCTCGGAAACTATTTTATATAATTTTGGAAACAAAGAGAGTCATGGAATTTATCGCGACATCCCCGAAACATTCAACAACAATACAAAAATTCTAAGCATTACCGACAGCCAAGGCCTTCCTCTAGCCCACGAAACAAGCCACAGCTTTCGAAACACCCAACTCAAAATCGGCGATGCCTACAAAACAATCACTGGCGCTCATACTTACGTTATCAACTATCAAGTAGAACGCGAACTAAGTTTTTTTGATGAACACGACGAACTTTACTGGAACGTTACTGGCACAGACTGGGGACTTTCCATTGAAAGCGCCACGGCCGAAGTCACCTTGCCATTCACTCTTTCCGAAAACCAAGCCCAAGCAGTTTGTCACACGGGCTTTTACGGCGAATCTGAAAAACACTGCCAAGCCAACATAACTTACGCTGATAATAAAACTGTTTTTTCTTTTGCCACCACTCAACAACTTACTAAAAAAAGTGGCCAAAATGAAAACCTCACCTTAGTGGCCATGTTCCCCAAAAACCTCATTGAAATGCCATCACTCTGGGCTCGTTACGGCAGTTACACCCCTTATCTCATCCTGCTACTAGGCTTATTTTTTATCCCGTATTATGTCTGAGATCGGAAGAGCGTCGTGTAGGGAAAGAGTG
>CAXCBS010000206.1:0-1931 GCA_963980845.1 uncultured Candidatus Peregrinibacteria bacterium
GCCTACTCAAAGCCGCCTTTTTTCGCAAACTTTCACATCTATGCTGTGCGCGATAGCGTGATGTGCCTTGCAGAGCGGAGCCATATAACGAGGATCATGGCGATTAGATAGAGCGAAACGCTGTGTGTGGTGAAGCGCATCTGCAGAATGGCTACAACCTGGGACAGAGCAACATGTACCGTGTTCTTTTTCAATTATTTGGCGAGTTTTAGCTGAAACATAGCGCGAGGCGGTCTCGGGGGCTTTCTCTCCGAGCTGTTCTTTTTCACGAGCAATCTCAAGGTCACGTTTTTGAAGGAGCTCAAGAAGAAGATCGTTGATATCAATTCCTTTTTGTTGGAGCTTAATAAGGCGTGACTCAACTTCATCGGAAAGTAACAACTTTTCAGGTTGAGATTTGTGCCCGGGCACAAATCTTTCCCTGTTATCGCGAACAAGAGTTTCCACAGCTGATTTCGGTAAAATTTGAACTTGAGCAGCAAAAAATTCTTCGTTTTCTGGCCTTGCAACAGACGCCACGCGCGCTAATTTATTAACGCTAACTTCTCCAGTCACGAGGAGATTGTGAAGTTTGGGAGTTTCTTGAAATTTCTCATCAAGACTAAGGACACGTTTAACTTGTTCCTTATTTAATCCCGCTAATTTAGCCGCGTACTCAAAAATAGAACCAAAACCACGACGCCTATAGAGCTTACGTTTAAAAATTTCGGGAAGGAGTCCGATAAATTTACGGCGCCACCCAAGCGCGTTTTGACCATAAGTAACCGCGAGTTTATGAAGGTCGCGATCAGATAACTTTTTAATGTTCATTTTGTGGGATTAGATGTAGCCCAATTTTGCGCCAAATAACAGATTAAATCAAGCAACTTAACATGACAAAATTAACGGTGAGGGTATGATCACCTTTCTCGTGTTGCAGGGCGCAACAAAACAACCGAACGTTCCTTAACTCTCCATATACCGATTTCCACGTGCAACCTCTCCAGGAAGGATTTCAATTTCAACCTCGCGACTTAAAAAATTGCGGATAATTTGACGATCATCGGATGGGATTTGTTTTTTACCAACTACTTGAAAAGGTTCGCAACCTTTGCCAGCCACAATCACCGTATCGCCTTCACGGGCCAGAGCTAAGCCAAGACGAATCGCCTGACGGCGGTTAGGGATTTTCCAAAAATGAGCGCCTTCCATACGATTAATTCCACCGGAAACCTCTTCGATAATACGAAGGTTGTCTTCGGTATACGGGTCATCGTCAGTAAGGATGATCTCATCAGCGTATTTATCGGCAATTCCGCCCATTATAGGACGCTTAGTGCGATCACGGTCACCAGTAGCCCCAAACACCAATATCAAGCGCTTAGAAGTTAATTCACGGAACATAGATAGCAATTTTTCAAGAGAGTCAGCCGCGTGTGCATAATCCACAATAGCTTCGTATTTTTGCCCTTCATCAATTCGTTCAATTCGTCCTGGGACAGGTCGCGCCTTAGATAAGGCATGTTGAATAGTTTGTAAATTAATTTGCAACGCCACCCCAACCGTAGCCGCAGCTAACGCATTTTCAATATTAAAATTCCCAGGGAGTGGGAGTTCAATTTCTGCCTGATCATTTGGAACTTTCAAAACAAACTGACTTCCCGAAGCTGTACAAGCCGGAGCCAACGCCTGATAAGAACCTTTCCGAAGTCCATATAAATAAGTCCGATCCGCCACAAACTGCTCAAAAAACGGAGCACGTGGGTCGTCAGCATTAATAATCGAAATTTTCGGCACACCAGGTTTCCGTTTCGTGAAATTCAATAATCCAAAAAGCTTACCTTTGGCTTTTACATACTCTTCCTCAGTATCGTGGTAATCAAGATGATCGTGTGTAAGCTTAGTGAAAACCGCCATATCCACACTCACCCCCCAAAGACGCGATTGATCCA
>CAXCBS010000207.1:0-1925 GCA_963980845.1 uncultured Candidatus Peregrinibacteria bacterium
AATAATTTCTAATAAAAGAAATTTAATCCATAATTTTTTACGCACTTGTTTCATAGGCTGGGTTAGGGTTTGATTTTTGTTTTTCCTTGATAAGGTTTTCAATCTTATGAACTTCGTGATGTTCGTCTACAGTGGCATAGGCAATTCTTAGTTTTTCAAGGGTTTCAATGTCTAATTCCATTAGGTTCTCGGCACCGGATTTTTCGAGGACATCATTGATGTGTTCAGAAACGCGGATATGAACTAAGTGTTCTACGTTTTCAACTAGTTCTTGAGAAAGGGTGTTAACAAATTTCTTGGTTTTGTGTGAGGTTTCGTGATCTTCGTGAATCATAAATTCTACTAGATGTGGGATGGCGGCAGGATGGTCTAGTTCAGCAATGGAATAAGCAGCTTTTTTACGGATTTCTTGATCGCTGGAGGCTAAGTTTTTAACAAGATAGGCTAGGTCTTTTCTGTGGCCTACTTTCCCAACTGCATAAATAGCGGCCATGATACATTCTTTTTTATCGTTTTCTTTCATTTGTTCTAAGTAATGTGAAAGAGTTTTACGAAGTTTTTTGAATTGCCACAACGCTACAATGGCTTCACCACGAAGGGCGCTGTTTTTGTGATCTAAGTAATCTTGAATGTAATGGATGATACTGCGGTCTCTGAATGTGCCACAGGCCCTAATACAGGCTCTTTGGACCTGTTCATCGCCTTCCTGAAGAGTTTCGATGATAAAGGGAATTAATTCGTGATCATCAAATTTGGCTAACAAATGAATGCAGGCTGCTTTGATGCTAGAAGATCTTTCGGTTAAAAATAGTTTTTTTATAGTGCTTATGGCGTGGTGTTTGGTGAAAGTTAGGTTTCTTACGTGTGAGTTGAGGCTTGGGAAAGTGTTGAGAATTTCTAAAGCTGTTAAACGGACAGATTCGTGTTCATCTTGCAGAGAGGCAATAATGTCAGCTAGGGAATCTGGTTCATTTCGTAGCTTGAGTGTTTTTAGAATATGTCTTTTAACTTGGGCGGTTTCCTTGTTGTTGTGCAAGTATTTAACCAGTAATTCGGTTTTGATTTCATGGCCTTTTTGTCCTAGAATTTCAATAGCGTTTAGCCTGGTTGGGAGGTCGTTTTCATTGCCTATATTTTGATAAGAAATGGCCGTGTAATCGGTGTGGAGTTTGTAAGATCTAAGTAGCATTAAAATGGCAATTCCAATCATGCAGGTGTTAATGATCATGGTTTCAGTTTGGGGGGAGTGAGCTTGTTGAATTAAATATAGCAATCCAAAAGCTAAAATCGCGCCAAATGGTTTCACAAATCCTTCCATAATTTCTTTCATTTGATCTCGCATATTTTCTTTGATCGCGTAATACGAGGAATGGTAGGTGTTGCGGAAAATTCCCGTAGTTATTTCAAAATTACTTCGTCCAATAGAGGCGCTTAAAAAATTAAATCGCAGGGTCATCCCTACTAAATTAATAAGAGTAAGGAGCGGATGAATGAGTAGGGTGCTAATAATTCCTAGACTGTTTAGAATTCTAGAAGTAACAAAAATTTGGACCAGTAAACTACCGGCGGAGAAAATTACCTGCAACATACCAAGTTTTTGAGTAAGTTTGTTTTCCATTTCAGTTTCGGATTGATGCGCTACAGCTAGATTGGTTTCAATGGGATTCACATCTAGTAGTGACACCTGCAAACTAGAGTCTGGTTGGTAATCTCTTACTTCAAAACTAATAGGTGGTGGCTCATGGGCCATAACCTCTTCTTGAATGGCTTTGGTGTATTGAAATTCAAAAAGATAAGTCATCATAAATTGCAGCAAAACAATAAGCACAATTCCTTGTAAAAATGGTACGCGCCTGATTTTTCTAATTCCTTTTAACAGGTTTGGAATCGCCATTCCGCGTTTTTGTTTTGATTTTTCGTGTTTG
>CAXCBS010000208.1:0-1918 GCA_963980845.1 uncultured Candidatus Peregrinibacteria bacterium
GCACTGGTCTTGAAAACCAGCGAGGGCGAAAGTCCTCCGAGAGTTCGAATCTCTCCTCCTCCGCCATATTCTTTCTAGATCTTGCAAAAATACCAACTCACATCTCCATATTAGACACTCTGCCAATATCCAGGCGGAGGAGGAAGATACGAACTCTCCAGTTCGAAAGCCGCGTCAGCGGCGCAGACGGCTGCAAGCCGCCATCAGAGTTCCTAACCACTCAATACTTGAATTCAAGCAACAGGATCAGACAAATCTGTAAATGGTAAAAATCGCCCAAAGGCGAATTTTATCAATCTCTCCGTGACACCCGCACGCACTGAACTAATAGACACCCAATCAATACATGCACTTATAACCGAAAGCTCGGCCGTCCATGAGCAGTTTCACCCGCCACATTTCCGCCACCATTAACCCCAACATAGCCTCATTACAGAAACATCGCTGTCAGATTCATTTGTTTAAATAAACACTCAATCAAGCGAATTGATTGAACCCTCCTAGAGCTAGACCCCGCTTGAAGGCCCTCACTATGAGGGCCTTTTTTTATCTGCGGTTATCTACCAAGAGATTAGCGGGCAGGGCGTTGGCGTGATGAGGTATCACTAATGGAGTTTGCATTGCCGCGATTTAGGGCGATAAAGTCGACTAGAACCCGGCCACTCTCCAAGAGTAGAGGGTCTTTCTCTTCTTCAACTTCATCTTCTAGCGCTTCGTCGTCAGAGTTATCAACCAAAGACACATCATCATTAGCTGAGATCTCGACTTCTTCTTCGTCTTCTTCCGCGTCCGCGTCTACCCAATCACGAAGTGGCAGGCCTTTCATCATGCGACGCATGTTTTCGGCGTCGAATTCTCTACGTCGAGATTCTTCACGTTCAGTCTTAACCACAAGTTCATTCAGAGAAATTTCTTCTCTTCCCCTAAGCTCTCTTGTGCGCTCAATTTGATTTTCCAGATAAATAAAATCCGCTGAAGACTCAGCCCTCTCTTCATGTAATTGCTGTAATTGAGGAAGCACTTCTTGAATCGCCAGATAGTGTCGGTATTCAACCGGGCGAACTGTGTCCCATGGCAGGGCACCGTCCAAGCTGCTCTCACCTATGTCTTCGTAGGCGTCATAAAAGTCAGGGAATGAGATGTCAGGGACTACGCCCCGATGCTGCGTGCTCTCTCCTGAAATTCGGTAGAACTTGGAGCGAGTTAATTTAACCTGGCCATAGTCCATGGGAATAATTTCCTGAACCGTGCCTTTGCCAAAAGTTTGACCACCAAGCACGATTCCGCGCTCGTAATCCTGAATGGCGCCGGCAAAAATCTCCGATGCCGAAGCACTCGTGCGATTCACTAACACCGCAAGAGGGCCAGCATAGGCCATCTCCGGGTCGTTATCACCAAAGGAGCGAGTGAAGCCATTTCTTAAGCCAGAATAGCGAATTTGAACCGTAGGCCCAGTCTCAATAAACAATCCTACAAGTTGATTGGCTTCGCTGAGGCTGCCGCCGCCGTTGTTTCTTAAATCCACTACAACAGCGTCAACACCTTCTTCTTCTAATTCCTCTAGAAGAACGCGAACGTCTCTAGTGGAACTCTTGAAATCTTGATCACCGCGAGCAGCTGCTTCGAAATCGAAATAGAATGTGGGAAGATCGACTACGCCTATCTTGTAATCATCACCGTTATAACTCAGTTCGATAACTTCTTTCTTGGCGGATTGGTCTTCTAGCTTTACCGTGTCCCGAGTGATGCTAACAACGGTAGCATTAGTTTCGCTTACGGAATCAACTGGTATGACGCTAAGTCGCACCACGGTTCCTTTTTCGCCTCGTATTTGGGCAACAACGTCATCAAGGCGCATACCTACAACATCCTGAATATCGCCATCAACTCCCTGGCCAATACCAATAATGCGATCGCC
>CAXCBS010000209.1:0-1838 GCA_963980845.1 uncultured Candidatus Peregrinibacteria bacterium
GCGCCCCTATAATCCTTAACCTAAATTTTATGCGAAAAGTTTATATTGCCCTTGGATCAATTGCTCTATTAATTGGAGGTTGTGTGACCTTGGTTTTCTCCTTAACGGCTGGACTGCCGGCGGCGGCGGATGATTTTTTCATGGCCGCCTCACAAGGCGACATGGAACAAGCCTACTCTCTAACTGCAATGGGTTTTCAAGACGAAATCTCCCTCCCAGCCCTGGTTAATTTCCTAGATTATACTGGCTTAGATGATTATGAAAGCGCCTCTTGGTATAACCGTGGTTTTGAAAATGAATGGGGATATTTAGAAGGAACAGTCACAACTAATCGTGGCGAAGCCGTCCCTCTCTACCTAGACCTTCTCAAAGAAGAAGGCACTTGGAAAATTTATTACATCGAACTTTTGGCCCCTGATTTTGAATGAAACAACTTCGTATCCGCATCCCGGGTAAGATCATCGAAATCCCTTATCTTGTAATCAAAGGCAAAGAAAAAGGGAGACGCTGCATCTTGTCCGGCGGAATGCACGGAGATGAAGTAAATGGAATTGCTTTGGTTCAGCGTTTTTTGGAATATGCGCGCAAACACAAATTAGAAAAAGAACTCAAAGGTGAAATTGTGGTTTTTCCAATCCTTAATTTAAGTGGTTTTGAAAAACATGTTCGCCAAATTGCTTATGATAAAAAAGATTTAAACCGTAGTTTTAATCGCAAAGATAAAACTGCTAGCAATTTTATGGCCAATTCATTAGAGCGACATTTTTATTCCAAAGCAGACATTGCTATCGACTGCCATGATTCTGGAGAACGTAATATGCTGATCCCGCACACACGAGTTCATAAACACGAAAGCCATCTCTGCACCGAATGCACACACCAAATGGCACGAGCTTTTGGTTCAAAAATTATTGTGGAAAGAAAAGGCAAAGCCGGCATGCTGGCCGTAGAAATGTCCAGAAAACACACCCTGCCCGTACTAACTATTGAAATTGGGGGGGCTCTCAAAGTTGCTCATGATTTTCTGCACCAAGGACTGGAAGGAATTATCAACATCCTGCGTCAACAAGATTTTTTCCCTGGAGAAGTCACCTATCCGCGCAAACAATACTATCTACATAATCGGTATGGTGTTCCTTCCAAATACACTGGCCTCCTTAAATTCAATAAAAAACTTGGACACCGCGTTCACCGGGGCGACAAGATCGGCACGATTTATGTCCCGGAAAAAGCGCGCCAAGAAGATTTGACTTCGCCCATGTGTGGACTGCTTTTTTCAATTCAACATGCAGACTCAATTGTGGCTGGTGAAACTATGTATTCGATTTTAGAAGACAAAAAATGTCATACTAAACGTCTGCGTACAGCGCGCATGTTTGAGGAGATCAAAAATATTCATATGTAATTATTTTTTATGTTTAATTTACTTTTAATTGCGCTGGCTCCTACTTTTGCGTTAGGTCTGCTTTTTTACTTGCGAGACAAATATGAAAAAGAGCCGGTGGGGCTGCTTTTGCAAGTTTTTGCTATGGGAGCAGTGGCGATTATTCCGATCGCTTTTATTGAAATGTGGCTTTTTAGTTTGTTTGGAATTGATCCGCTGCGGCCTGCAAATCTAGCTATAACTCTTCTTTCTAACCTGTTTCTTGTGGCGGTTATTGAAGAAGGATTTAAATTTGCGATTGTGCGAGGATATGTGTGGAAGAAAAAAGAATTTGATGAACCTTATGATGGAATTATGTACACGGTAATGGCTTCACTTGGTTTTGCGACTATTGAAAACCTGTTTTATGTTTTGCCGATGGGGATTGAAATTGGGATGTTGCGCGCGGTTTTAA
>CAXCBS010000210.1:0-1831 GCA_963980845.1 uncultured Candidatus Peregrinibacteria bacterium
CTATGCCGGGCATGTTTTACCCGAAGCTGCTCGGGCGGCGGGGGCTTTTGGGACGCTACTCAATCACTCAGAACGACGAATTGTTAAGGATGGTGATTTTGAACTGCTCAAGGCTTCGATTGCGCGAGCTAAGGAAGTGGGTTTATACACCGTGGTTTGTGCCGAGACTCCTGAAGAGGGCGGCGAGATTGCGAAGTTTGGCCCTGACTTGGTGGCTGTCGAGCCGCCGGAACTGATCGGTGGTGATATTTCTGTTTCCACATCACAGCCCGAAGTTGTTCGTGGCGCTGTGGAGTTAATTGGTAGCGATCGTACGTTAGTTGGTGCTGGTGTTAAAAACGCTGAAGATGTTCGGATTTCCATTGAACTTGGAGCTTCTGGGGTGCTACTCGCATCAGGAGTAACTAAGGCCGATGATCCAGAATCTGTTCTTCGCGACTTGGCATCTGGCGCAGCCTAAGTTAAAATTCTAATATGCTCACGAAGTACCGTTTTTGGATCTCCTTACTTCCGCTAATTTTCCCGCTGTATTTAGTTCGTTTTGATCTTGCGGGTGTCCCAACTACTCTTCTCGAAGTGGTGGTGCTTGTTTTGGCAGCTTGGGGAGCGTTTCGATTTGTGCGTGAAAAGAATTTATTTAAGTGGTTTAAGCGGCATGTGAAAGTTGGTCAGAAAAGTCCGCTGTGGCCTATGATTTTGTTTTTGGTGGCCGCTACGATTTCTATGAATATTGTGCCGGAAATTACAAATAATATTGATGGTGTTTCGATTCAAAGTGAGCGTATAGCGCAGGGCGTTTGGAAAGGGTGGATTGTGGTGCCGGCCATGTTCTTTTTTATGGCTAATGCCGTGCGTGGAAAAGACAAGTGGTGGACACGGTCTTTTAAGGCCTTGGTTGTGTCGGGATTTGTGCTTAGTTTATGGGCTGTTTATCAGATGGTGAGTGGTGATTTTATTACTGTGGATGCGCGGGCTTCTGGGCCGTTTGAATCAGCCAATTATTTATCTCTTTATTTGGCTCCGATAGTGCTTGCTGGAGGGGCTCTTTCCGTTAATTTTTTGCGTGGGAAAAACAAGCCTTGGTTTTGGGCGATGCTGGTGATGACTTTGGTGATGGGAGTGGCGTTATGGGGGACGCAATCTTATGCGTCTTTTATTGCGCTCGGTGTGGGCTCGGCAACGTATTTATTGTTTCATCCAGCTGTTCCGAGACAACATAAATTATGGGGTTTTGGATTTGCAGCCACGTTAGTTGCGGTTTTGCTTGTAACGCAGCAAGGAACGCAAAAATTTGAACAGTTTTTAGACTTTGAAGGGCGTACTTCTTCTAGTGTGCGTATGGAGGTTTACGAGGTTTCACTTAGTTTAGTGAAACAAGCGCCAGTTTTGGGTGTTGGGTTAGGACAATTTGAGGTTCGTTACATGTTGGCGGCGCCAGAGGTTTTGGAACGTGCCCCACTGGAATGGGTGATGCTTCATCCACATAACAGCGTATTGGCTTTTTGGCTTAATACAGGTCTTCTGGGGCTTTTTGCCATGACTTGGATGGTCACTTTGGCTTTTATCAAAATATTGCACCGTGAGGCGCCTCATTTGCCACCATTTTTGCAGCGTTTTTGGAATCGTTTTAATCACGGTCCTTCCACGCAATTACAGCTAATTGGCCTAGCCATGTTGGTAGTGATTTTAACTCATGGCTGTTTTGATACTCCTTTTTTTAAAAACGACTTAGCCTACCTCTGGTGGTGGGTTTTGGCCATGTTGGTTTAGTTGACGGAGGACTTCTTGAAGTTTTCTTTCAATACGTGAAGCTGATTTAAATGTAGATAGC
>CAXCBS010000211.1:0-1803 GCA_963980845.1 uncultured Candidatus Peregrinibacteria bacterium
AATAACCGCGGTTAAATCTCCTTCTTTAAAAGAAATAAATGCCACGCGCTCTTTTCCATACAAAGCAATCTCCGTTTCAAACGGAAAACTGTGTGGCTTAACAAGCACTGTTTTACGCATATATTTTGCGTCGCGCTCCTGATACCTTCGCGCTACAACAGAATCTGCCGCAATTATTTCAGATTTAATTTTTTTCTTCTTAAGAGCTGGCATATATTCGTCCATCAAAAAACCCTTAATATCTTCAGGGATTGTGTCGACTGTTAAAAAAGCTCGAATTGGACCGCCAAAACGAAGAGTGTCCTCGTAAACTGTCTTAATCCCCTCTCCACCTTCATAAAAACGAACCTTAGGCACAGAACTATAATCCTGCATATAAACAGAAAACTCAGAAATATGTTTTTCAACCGCATGTTTTTTGCGATCCCACTCCTGTTTTTGGTGTTCAGCATAACGAATCAAAGCTTCTGGCTTTTCCACGGTAAAATACTGCACATTACGCCGCGTGATAACATTAGCTACCCCCTTTTCAATTAATTTACGACAAATCACGTACGTGGTAACGCGATTCATTTTGACATGTTTGGCCAAAACACTGGCCGGCTGCATTCCAAGCCGCAATGCAGCTAGGTAAACTTGGATCTCTTTGTCGGAAAATCCGAGACTTTTTAGAAGTTGTTCAACCATGTTGTGTTGTTAAATTTAAATAACAAAGTGATTTCAACCTGAAAATATCACTTTTACAAACAGATTGCAAGGCTATTTACAAAACAATTTATTCTAGTTAAAATTAAATTACAATAATTATTAATTATGACAATGTTTCAACAAATTTTCTTTGACTGCGATTCAACCCTTACCACCATCGAAGGGATCGACGAACTAGCCAAAGAACCCAAACTCAAAGCTCGCATTGAGCATCTCACCAAAGAGGCCATGCTCGGACGCCTAGATTTTCGCGATGCTCTCCAAAAAAGACTAGAGCTACTGCGACCCACTAGAAAAGATTTCCAAAACATTGGCCTACATTATATAAAAAACACCTTTCCCGGAGCCAAAGAACTCATTACTTTCCTCAAACAAAGGCAAAAACAGGTTTATATTGTGAGCGGAGGATTTAAAACTGCCATCCTCCCTTTTGCCGCCCATCTCGGCATTCCGGAGCACAACGTGTTTGCCAATGAAGTTGTTTTCGACAAACAAGGACATTTACAAAAATTAAATTTCAATAATCCGCTAATTCACACCAATGGCAAAGCGCAATTCATGCGATCTCATCGCCTGCTTAATCCTCACAAAAAAACTGCTTTTATAGGTGATGGAGTTACAGACTTAGCCACCGCACCTTTTGTAAACCGTTTTATCGGGTTTGGAAGTGTCCAAATCAGACCACGTGTCCGCGCTAAGTCGCGCCACTTTTTCACTGATGAAAATCTTCTTAAATTACTTCCTCTCCTAACCTAACCAACCCATGAAACTATTTATCCCCGGACCCACCGAAGTACTCCCCCAAAACCTCGCCGCCCAAACCAAAGCTATGATCGGGCACCGCAGCGAAGAATATGCGCAACTCCACGAATCTATTGAAAACAATTTGCGCACCCTACTCGATACTAAAAACGATATTTTTGTTTGTACTAACTCTGCCACTGGTTGCATGGAAGCCGCCATCCGCAACTGCGTTCGGAAAGAAGTCCTCTGCCTAGTAAATGGTGCTTTTTCTGAGCGCTGGGCCGTTGTAGCTGAACAAAATGGCAAAAAAGTCACCCGCCTCAAAGCCCCCTGGGGCTCCGCCGTCACCCC
>CAXCBS010000212.1:0-1793 GCA_963980845.1 uncultured Candidatus Peregrinibacteria bacterium
CAAAGGGCTTGGCGAGTTTTTCTATCAAAACAAGATTGATTATCGCGGCCTGGTGCGGTTTCCATATAGTGACAAAGACGTTGAATTAGCTGGCGAGATAGGTGTGCAGGATCGCGCTTTGGTTCCACTTGGCGGTGGCAAAGATTCACTTGTGACAGCTGGAATTTTGCAAGAAAAGGGGATTGATTTTGATGCTTACACGCTAGGCACACACCCTATTATTGACTCTCAAATTAAATGCATGAATCGGAAACATTTTACCGTGAAACGCACTCTGGATAAGTCGCTTTTTGATCTGCCAGAGGCCCTGAACGGCCATGTGCCGATCTCGATGATTTATGCGTTTACAGCGCTACTTGGTGGATACAAATATATCGTGCTCTCTAATGAGCGGAGCTCTAATTATGGCAATACTGAATATCTGGGCGAGGAGGTGAATCATCAGTGGAGTAAGAGTCTAGAGTTTGAAAAAATGTTTAATAAATATGTGCGTAAATTTGTGGCGAAGGATGTGTATTATTTTAGTTTGCTCCGACCAATGTACGAGATTAAGATTGCAGAAAAATTTGCAACCATGGAAAGGCATTTGAACATGTTTACGAGTTGTAATCGGAATTTTAAAATCACGGAAGAGGCGCCAGAAAAATGGTGCCGCAAGTGTGCTAAATGTGCTTTTGTTTTTGCGATACTCGCGCCTTTTGTAGAGAAGGAAAAGTTAGTGACTGCTTTTGGCGGAAACCTGTTTGCAGGCGCAGAATTGCTTGAGGTTTACGAGGAGCTACTTGGGGTTTCAAAAATGAAACCTTTTGATTGCGTGGGGACTCCCGAGGAGGTTCGTAAAGCTATGGAAATGGCACGCTCAAAATACGAAGACGATGTGATTATTAAACGATTTGTGGAGCTTAATTTACCTCCTGTTGAGACAGATTTATTTTCTATTTCTAATGAACATATAATTCCTGATGGATTCTAAAAAAGTACTTATCTTGGGCATGGGTCGCGAAGGCCAAGCAACTGCTAAATATTTAGCAATGCATCGGCCAGATTGGGAAGTAGATACAGCGGATAAAAATGAGCCAAATTACCCGGATTCATTAGCAGCATGGGACGCCGTTTTTATTACGCCAGGCATTCCGCCACACGAGCCACTACTTGCGACCGCGAAAGAAATCACCACAGCCACAAACCTGTTTTTAGAAGATTGCCAAGGAACAGTGGTCGGAGTCACGGGATCAAAAGGCAAGAGTACTACCTCCAGCCTAATTAACGCGATGCTTCCAAATTCTTATTTGGTGGGGAATATTGGCGTGCCGGGGCTAGAGGTGCTGCGAGAGCATAATGAAAAAGAGGCAATTTATGTGTTTGAAATGTCTAGCGCGCAGGCGAGTCGATTAATAAAAGGGCCGGATTTAGCTGTGATTTTAAACCTGTTCCCAGAGCATTTGGATTATCACGGCGATGTGGATGAATATTTTGCGGCCAAAATGCAAATCACAATGACGCAAACACCGGAAAACACGGTGATTTACAATGCGGAATGGGTAGAAATCATGAGTCGAATTGGAGTTTCACGAGCTCAAAAAAAGACCTGGACTGATGTACGTGTGCCAGATGTGGAATGCGCGTTACTAGGCGAGCATAATCAAGAAAATATAAAAGCCGCTATTCGAGCGGCGGAGTTTTTGGGGGCTAGCAAAGAGGCGATTTCTGGTGGGTTGGCTGAATTTAAACCGTTGCCGCATCGATTGGAGTTAGTAGAGATCGGAAGAGCGTCGTGTAGGGAAAGAGTGTAG
>CAXCBS010000213.1:0-1790 GCA_963980845.1 uncultured Candidatus Peregrinibacteria bacterium
GCTGAACCGCTCTTCCGATCTTAAGACGTGAGGAGGGTGCATTTTTATGCCCAGATTCAAGCCACTCCCTTGCGTCTTGGCGATAATCCCTCATTGTTTGAGACGTCATCGGCTCGCGCGCATTCACCCAGTTACATAGATCTTCTAAAGGTGGCTCGCCTAAGACTTCAATCGCTTCTAGCGAACTCCTAAGCGTCTCTGGTCGCCCAATTAATCCGACTGCCTCGCTTGAGGTCGGCAAAACCCCTTGATTCGCTCGATGGTCCAAATATTTTTTTTCAATTTCAATATATGCAAACCACGCCTGCATAAACTCCAGAGAACAGCCTCCGTCTTGATTCCACACATGCTCAAACATGCGCCTTTGTTGATCAAAAGGCATTTTAAAATCTTGTAACGCTAAATTGCCAGGGTCAGACTTATTAATAAAATCCATGGACCTAGTAATACCATCTGAAAACCCCCTGGCCACACCTGGAGACAATCCATTAATCCATTCAAAAAGATCCTTATAATCAGGCGTTTTCAATTCTTCAAGCATTTGCTCAATATCTTGGCGGGATGCGCCAGCGTTACAATCATTATTTGGGTTAGAGGGTGGCATGGGAATTAAGGGTTAGGTTTATCAGCGTCTCGTAGTTCTAAGTTTTCAATTTCGCCTTTAAGGCGGTGCACAAATTCGCGCAGTTTCGTGCTCTTCGTAGTTAGTTCTGCTCCGGGGCTAACTCTTAACTCTGACTGCAAGCGTTGAACCCGCGGATCACGAAGAGAAAGAGGACCTGAAAAAGGAACAGTTTTAAATAAATCTCGCAAGCGAAGAACCTCGTCTCGTAACCGTCTTTCTAAGGTTGTAATTTGAGCTCTTTGCTTAATTAGCCAAGCAATCTCTCCTTTTAAAGAAGTTATTTCACTGCTCTTCAATAATTTTTGAATAAAGCCTAAGGCTTCCAAAACCTCTAACTCTCGTTTTTTCCCTCCTATACGATAGTCGCATCTATCTTTTAACATTGCCGCTTCCTCTGCTGTGTCCCCGTACAAAAAAGATTGGTGAATTTTAGTGTATTCAGTTGATAATTGTTCTCTTAAATCTGGTCGACCTGGGCCCGCAGGAGCGGGTGGAGCTGCAGGAGCGGGTGGAGTCACGCGAGAAGTCACTTGACGCACAGTTGCTTGTACTCCCGGAATATTTGGGATTGGAATTTGCGGCATTGTTCCAGGTCCTGATGGAGTCATTGGTGAAGGCGGCATTGGAGACCTTCCGGGTCGTGGCGGCCTAACAACCTTTTCCGTGTCTGGACTATTGTCCGGAGGAGTAGGAGCCCCTTCGGTTGTGGGTTCTGGCCTTTCCGGCACAGCCATCCTACCTTGCGCACGGGCCTCATAAGCATCAGTTTCTTGCGCGATATAATCAATCAACGCATTTAAAAAACCTTGCAGAGTCGCATCAGTTACATCCTCGCTCGCAACCGCGTCTAACCCCAAATTTCTCCAAATTTCTTTAAACCGACGCGCCACCACCGGATAGCCTTTTATAAGGCGTTCACTCATTGGTGAATCAGCAGTTCCTTGGCGAGCAGCCTTTAAGTTTTCCAATAAATTCGCATGATTGTGCGCCCACATAGCCGCCGTGGGTTCACTCATTTGATTAACAAAATCAAAAAACATCGCTGGCGGACTAGTTGGCAGCAAGTCTAACTCTGAAGCTACGTCGACCGACGAATTTTTTCCTATATTATTTTGGGGTGTCATAATTATGTAATTTAAAAATTAATTAAATTTCTTTAAATACT
>CAXCBS010000214.1:0-1769 GCA_963980845.1 uncultured Candidatus Peregrinibacteria bacterium
GATAAAGTGCCGGTTAAATATCCGGGATTAGATCCTTGGCAAATTTGGATTAGTGAATCACAAGAAAGAATGACAATGTCTATTCCTCCAGAAAAAGTTGATGCTTTTATGGAATTAATGAAACGTCGTGGTGTAGAAGCTTGGGTGGTTGGAGAATTTAATGATTCTGGAAAATGTGAAGTTACTTATAACGGTGATAAAATTATGGATTTGGAACTTAGTTTCTTGCATGATGGATTGCCGCCCAAAACTTTGACTACTACTTATACAAAAGTGACTCATGATGAACCTAATATGGAGTGCCCAGCGGATTTAACAGATACATTGAATACTATGATGGGGCGACTTAATTTGGCCAGTTTTGAATTTGTGTCGCACCAGTATGACCATGTGGTGCAGGGTGAAATGATTGTTGGCCCGTTCCATGGAAAAGGTAAGGTAAATGGACATGCCTCGGTAATGGCGCCGGTTTTGGATTCCACAAAGGGCGTGGTTGTTTCACAGGCGATTAATGCTAAATATAGTGATATTGATACTTATCATATGGCGGCGTGTGCAATTGATTCCGCTATTCGAAACGTGGTTTCGATTGGTGGGCCGCTAGATCATTTGGCTTTGATGGATAATTTTTGTTGGTGCTCTTCGAATGAAGAGGAGCGTCTTGGTCAATTAAAAGAGGCGGCTCGTGGTTGTTACGATTTTGCGACCGCTTACGGAACGCCGTTTATATCTGGAAAAGACAGTATGTTTAACGACTTTAAAGGGTATGACGAAGATGGGAATTCAGTTAAAATTTCGGTGCCGCCAACACTACTTGTGTCATCATTAGCCGTGATGCCGGATTATCGAAAAACTGTGACATTGGATGTTAAATTTCCCGGAGATTTGGTTTATGTGGTGGGTGAGACAAGCGATGAACTTGGGGCGAGTGAATATTTTGAAGAACTTGGATTTATTGGTAATAACATTCCAAAAGTTGATGCAAAAAAGAATATGAAAGTTTATCGCGCAGTGGAGCGTGCAATTTCTGAGGGGCTTGTTGTTTCGTGCGAAAGTGTGCTCTTAGGCGGACTTGGTGTGGCTCTAGCGCGTAAGTCGATTGCTGGGCAGTTGGGGCTTGATATTTCGCTTGAAAACTTGCCAGTGAATGGTGAGGTTTCGCGTCCTGATTATTTGCTGTTTTCCGAAAGCCAAGGACGACTTGTAATGAGTGTGAACCCATCCAAAAAAGATGAGTTTGAAGCACTATTTACAGGCCTTTCATTTGCGCAAATTGGTACTGTTCGTGAGGATGAAAAATTCGTATTAAAAGGTTTGGAAGGTCAAACTGTTATTGATACTGACGTTGCCACCTTGGACAAAAATTATCGCTTAACTTTTAAAGGATTCTAAATGATTAAACCAAAAGTAATTGTATTGGCCGGTTATGGACTTAACTCCGAAGAGGAGACCGCTTATGTGTTTGAGAAATCTGGCGGGGAAGTGGAAACAATTCATGTTAATGATGTAATTGATGGTCACAAAAAACTTAGTGATTATCAAATTATGGCAATTCCTGGAGGGTTTGCTTATGGTGATGATACAGGTTCGGGAAACGCTTATGCGAACAAAATGAGGAATAATTTATGGGATCAAATTCATGAATTTGTGCAGCAAGATAAACTTGTGATTGGAATTTGTAATGGTTGTCAGGTATTGGCTAATTTAGGACTTATTCCAGGTTTTGATGGTGAATATGGAAAGCGCGAAATTGCGATGATGCATAATAA
>CAXCBS010000215.1:0-1685 GCA_963980845.1 uncultured Candidatus Peregrinibacteria bacterium
GATTGGTTGTGCTGTTTACTATTTATTTATGGCCACAACTAAAAAAACCGACTCGCAAGTCAGCTCTTTATTTAAGTGGTGTTTTTGCGGGGATGGCGGCGCTTTATCTTTTTCTTAAATTTAGTTTTCTTTATTTTTCCGAGGAAATTTTAATGGGATATGAAGGCGCTTATAACGATCATATGTGGGTGAGGCTGGTGACTTTTTGTCATTCCATGTGGGAGTATACGGTTTTAATGCTGTATCCAATTCATCTTTATTTTGAAAAACCTTATATTTATTTCACCTCCCTTTTAAGTTTCAAGGGGATCGCGGGACTTTTAATTATTCTAGGATCAGTGACGGTTGGATTGTGGTCCTTATTTAAAAAAGACCGCAAACTGTTTTTAGCGATTTTCTGGTTTTTCTGTGCCATGAGTCCTTATGTGGGAATTTTCCCTGTAAACGCGATGTTGTTTGATCACTGGTTATACCTGCCAATGGTGGGGCTAATGATGTTGATTCCGATCTTTTATGAAAGAATCAAAAAACAACAAGTGGCCGTATTTGTTTTAATTTGTTTGCTAGCCACAGCTTTTGTGGGACGAACGATTTTGCGAAATCAAGAATGGGCAGACCCTGAACTTTTTTTTGAAAACGAGCTTTACTATGACCCGGGTTCATCACGAGCACATAATGTTTTTGCGTCTTATTATTATTTGAAAGGAGACACTGAATCGGCAATTATTCACTACAAAAAATCTATTGAAATAGAAGAAGAGCGTTTTGGTTCGTGGTCTAGCTTGGCTAATATTTATGTTTTAGAAGAAGACTGGGCCAATGCTTTGGCTGTTCATTCGGCGATGCTGTTTGTATGGCCAGATTTAGATTTTGCTTATGAATTGGTTATTGATATTCACCGGGCTAATGACAACCACGTCTTAGCTGATGCTTATCAAGGTCTATGGGATCGTCACCAGGCTGGTGAAGAGCTTACTCGCGAGGATTTAGAAGAAGTCCTTCTGCAAGTCACTTAGATCTGTTAAAATCCTATTCAGAGACTCCTTAAGTTAATTAATATTTTTTAAATTTTATTATGCCAAAAGTTATTTTTACTAACAGCGGACAGACTAGTGACGCTGACGAAGGGAAACCACTACGCGAGGTAACACAAAAAAATGGTTGGCCAATTCCTTATGGGTGTGAAAACGGAATCTGCGGAACTTGTTTAATCAAAGTCACCGAAGGAGCTGAAAACTTAAACGACCCAACTGAGCACGAAGCCCAAACCTTAAAAGCCATGGGCAAGGCTGATGGAGTTCATCGCCTAGCCTGCCAATGCCAAGTAAATGGCGACATCACTATCGAACAATAATGAAAACCCTTACCTCCCTTTTTAAACGCGATTTATTTATTTTTGGGATATTGCTTGTGGCCGGACTTTTGGTCTATGCCAATGTGATCCGGGGAGAATTTATTTGGGATGATTTAGCGTTAATTGTGCACAATACGCATATCCAATCCCTCAAAAATATTTTTATTCTTTTCACAGAAAACACGCTCCAAGGAGCCACTCAGCAAGGGCATGCGGCCAGTGATTTATATCGGCCTTTGCAGGGAGTAATTAACACTTTTATTTACGCGATTTTTGGACTGCGCGAGGAGCCTTATCATTTGGTGTCGATTTTGATTCATATTTTAAATAG
>CAXCBS010000216.1:0-1608 GCA_963980845.1 uncultured Candidatus Peregrinibacteria bacterium
CATCAGTTTCAGACATTGTGTCTGCAATTATGTTTGCGCTGGACGGATCTAACGGGGGACAGCGCGACCCCGTAATGGCAATAAACTATACAGGGCTCTCCCTGTCAAAACCAAGACATCCCCAAAATGTAAAAGAGCAGATTATTTCTCAACTTCCGATCCTGGCGCATTTTTTAACTTACGCCCTAAGGCTTTCAAACTTGATTTAAGTCCATCGACCCAGTTCACTCCTAAATCTTCAAATGAAATTTTCAATTTAGACCCACTAACCAACCACTTTGAATTCTTTTCTAGCAAACTCAAAACATTTTCTGGTCCCACTTGATCAGACATAGAAAGCACAATTATTCTCTCACCTCGTCCGTGAATATTATCAGCTCTAATATTAGTTAAGCGCGCTTTTTTAGCCAGCAATTTAAGCTCCAATACATGGAACAAGTTGGCCACTTCTTTTGGCATTCGCCCGTAATCCTCAATCAAGTCATCTCGTAATTCATCCAAATAATCAAAATTATCTGCCGACGCCAAACGTTGATAAACTCCAATTTTATCCTTAGCACTCACAATATAATCATCTGGAATAAAGGCTGGCAAAGGAATCTCAATTGAAACATCACGAATAATTTCCGTGGTAGTTTTTGCGGCGCGTCCCTCTTTCAAATTATCCACTGCCTGATTAAGCATGCGAATAAAATGACTCACTCCAACCACTTGAATCGCACCGTGTTGGTTAGCGCCCAAAATATCTCCAGCGCCACGAATCTCTAAATCCTTCATCGCAATTTGAAATCCAGAGCCTAGCTCAGATGCTTCCACAATCGCGCGTAAACGTTTTTTCGCGTCTAGTGGTAGTCGTTGTGAATGATATAAGAAATATGCGTAAGCTTGCTTCTTACTACGTCCCACGCGTCCACGCAATTGATATAACTGCGCCAATCCAAATTTTTCCGCTTTATTCACAATCAATGTATTGGCATTAGAAAGATCAATTCCATTTTCAATAATCGTAGAACTCACCAAAACATCGTATTTCTTATTTTTAAACGCCATAATTCTTTCTTCCAAATCGTGTGGATTTAATTTTCCATGAGCAGTCACAAACTTAGCCTCGGGAATTAATTTTTTCAATCGATCACTCATTTCATCAATTGTTTCCACCCTATTATGCAAGAAATAAATCTGTCCGCCACGCTCCAATTCTCGTAGAATCGATTCTCTAATCAAACCAAAAGAAAACCTCCTCACCTCTGTAATAATAGGCAATCTCCCGGGAGGCGGCGTAGTAATAGTCGTAATATCACGCAAGCCATGAAGGCTAATATTTAATGTCCTCGGAATCGGGGTCGCTGTTAAAGTCAACATATCAACCTCACGTCTAAGTTCCTTAAATTTCTCTTTTTGCTTTACGCCAAATCGTTGCTCTTCATCAATCACCACCAATCCCAAATCCTTAAACGCAATGTCCGGCTGAATCAACCGATGTGTTCCAATAATAATATCAACCTCACCATTTTTTAATTTTTTAATAATTCTCCGCTGCTCAGCTGGCGTTCGAAAACGACTTAACATTTCAATTCGAATTTCTGGAAACGCTGACATGCGCTTATT
>CAXCBS010000217.1:0-1602 GCA_963980845.1 uncultured Candidatus Peregrinibacteria bacterium
ACTGGAAATGTAATGGCCAGCGGCCTCGGACACCTGGGCATTGCCATGTTGCTTTTTGCCGCTGGGATCCTAGCACATCAGTTTGTCGGGAGAGAAACAAAGCTACTGAAATCTGTTGAAAAATGGATACTTATACTCCTGATACCTTTCTTTTTTATCAGCATGGGTACGAATTTCAGTATTGATGCTATTTCTGAACAATGGTGGGTCATTTTGTTAGTTACTTTTATTGCTCTATTTGGAAAAATCACTGGCAGCATGCTTAGCAAACCTTTTATTAATGACTTGAGTTGGAAACAACTTTATTTAATTGGTTGGGGCATGAGTAGCCGTGGCACTGTTGAAGTTGCCATTGCTTTTATTGCCTTAGAACTTGGTTTAATCCCGCCAATTTTATACGTTAGTATTGTTTTAAATGTGGTGGTTAGCGTGCTTCTTTTCCCAATTATGATGAAACGGATGGTGAAACAAGACGCAAAAATAATGGATCGTTAAGCGCCTCTATTAATCTGTCGATATCTTCTTCTGTGTTATAGATGCCCAGACTCACACGGGTTGTTCCGGGAATGCCAAGTTTTTGCATAAGCGGCATAGTGCAATGATGCCCCGCCCGCACACAAACTCCTTTTTCACCAAGAATAGCGGCCACATCATGATTGTGAACACCCTCTACCAAAAAAGACAAAATCCCTAGGTGTTCCTCTCCCAAAACTTTCACAAACTCAATTTCTTTAAGTTGGTTTTTTAAATAATTCATTAATTTCTCATCATGCGCCGCAATCTCATCAAATCCAACTTCCATTAAAAATTCTAAGGCCGCGCCCATTCCAATAACTTGCGCAATATTTGGGGTTCCTGCTTCAAATTTATAAGGCACATCATTCCAAGTTGAATGATCTGTATAAACCTCTCTGATCATGTCTCCCCCACCCATCATCGGCTCCATTTTTTCTAAAAATTCGGCCTTCCCCCACAAAACTCCAGCTCCAGTTGGGCCATACATTTTGTGACTAGAAAACGCTACAAAATCCACATCCAAAGCCTGCACATCAATTGGTAAATGGGCTGCCATTTGCGCCGCATCCAAAACCACAACTGCTCCCACTCGTCGAGCCTCACTCACCACATGTCTCAAATCTATTTGCTCACCTAACGTATTTGAAAGACCAGTAATAGCCACCACTTTTGTATTATCATTGCACTTAAACTTTTCATCAGCAAAACGCACCTTTGCCTTAGTCATTTGCCATGGAACTAAATTAGAATGATGCTCCATTATCGTAAGTAGAACCTCATCCCCCTCCTGTAAATCAAGGCCACGCGCTACTAAATTAATTGATTCAGTTGTTCCGCGTGTAAACACGACCTCTTTTTCATCAGCATTTAAAAACCGCGCCACAATACCGCGCACGGCCTCGTATTTAGTTGTTGCTTGCTCCGCAATTGGATACAAACCACGATGCACATTAGCATTCATTTTAGTATAAAAATCCATCTCCGCTTGCAAGGCACTATCCACCCGCTGCGTAGTAGCCGCACTATCCAAATAAGCCACACTCATATTTTCAAAAAAAGGAAACCGATTTTTCATAATAAAATTTT
>CAXCBS010000218.1:0-1596 GCA_963980845.1 uncultured Candidatus Peregrinibacteria bacterium
TGAAATCCGTGCCAAAAAAATAACGACAATAAGCAAATCCTGACCCCCTGATTTCACGAGAGTGAAAAGAGGTAGAGAAACATGAGTGCAAGCATTAATACCCTGTTAGATGAGTTTCAGGAACTCCCTTTAGATGACCAGGAATATGTGGCAGAAATAATTACTAGGCAGCTTCTGGAATTCAGAAGGGAAAATCTTGTGGGCAGGATAGCCGAGGCCAGAGCCAACTACAGAACGGGGAAAAGTAAGTTTGGGTCTTTCGATGAATTGATGGAGGACCTTGACAATGATTGAAGCGGTATGGGATCAGGGTTTCAAGAGATCATACCGTAAACGAATCCACAAGCATCCCCATCTTAAAAGTAAGTTTCGCGAAAAGATGGAGATATTTTTGGAGGAACCGTTCGATACTCAACTCAGGACGCACAAGTTGAGTGGCAAACTAAAGGGAACATGGGCTTTTAGCATCAACGACGACTATCGAGTGTTATTTGAATTTATCAATAAAGATAAGGTGTTGCTGATAGATTTTGGAACACATGCCGAAGTTTCCTAAATCGGCGGCCGAGTTTAATTCTGCCCAGGAAAAGCCTTAGTGCCCGTTGTTACTTCAGACCTCGTTAAGGCCTGGACCGTTGCGAGGCATGGCCAACTGTGATTTCAGGTAGTTAGCTCCTCTCCAAGTCAAAGTTGGACAGTCGTAATGCCAACCGATTAATATATTGTTAAAAATTTTTAAATATGTAAAAATAAATTGACACTATGGGAAGAGTAGGATAATCTCGTTTCTGAAAACAATGAAGCGAGGCAATCATGACCCAGAGGCTACCGTTCGACGCTATATCGAACGAAGACAACGCGGCTAAATTCATCGGCCAGCGGCTCTATTTGAAATTCAAAGGCGATATCAAAACGCATGTCACCCTTTACCATAATGACGTCTTGGTAAAGACTGCGGACCTCGCTGACAAGGTGGCCAAACGATTTTTTGTCGTCGAAGCCGTTGAGCTTGGCGCTATCGCGCCGAGGAAAGCTCGGCGTATCTTGCAGGGTGAAAGTCCCTGTCGGGAGGAAAATCAGTAATGGCTTTCTGTAAGGGTTAGCCACCCACCCGTATCGAGCCTTGGACCCATGGCGGAGTTGTTGTGCCTGTCAGGTGTAGGACATCGGCATCACGCCGGTTGGAAACGAGCCGCGCTCCGAGAGAAGGGGCACAAATGGAGGACTCACCCCACCGAACGGCAGAAGCAGCGAACAAGATGGGTTAAGCGTAGGCAGAGTATCCTGTAGGCCGCAGGGGTGATCGCGCACCCTGAAGTGCTGGTACAGCTTCGAAATAGCAATTGTGGGCGTCGAGGGTTTTAGCGTTCGCCGAAGACAACACAGAAGCATCCGTTTATGGCGAGGATGTGGAGGCCCACCGGAGTCCTCAGGCCGTGGCATGCAGGAAGAGATACGTCGTAGAACTCGGGAAGCCCCAAAAGCTCCAGGACAGATGTGTGATGACTACTGATTTAACAGAAACACAGAAAACAAAATACTGGTGGGAGACATGTTGGACACCTGACGTGCCTCTATATGCTGATGGGGTGTCTT
>CAXCBS010000219.1:0-1578 GCA_963980845.1 uncultured Candidatus Peregrinibacteria bacterium
TTTTTAAAGGGTGGCTGCTTCTAAGCCAACCTTCCGGCTGTTTTGGATTAACGAAACCTTAAGTACACTTAACCAGTATTTTGGGGCCTTAACTTCATTCTGGGTTGTTCCCCTATAGGACGCCCAGCTTAACCCGGCGCCCTGTCTCCCAACGTCTACACGGACCCAAGATTCGGAGTTAGACAAAACACCGAGGAATTTCTCCCCCTAAACGCTTAATCTGTACTCTACCCTTGAGACTCGCTCGATTGAAATTAGACTACGGCCTATTTCTGCAGGAACCAGCTATAGCCCGACTCGATTAGCTTTTCACCCCTATACCCAGGTCAGAAGAACGCATGTCCACAGCACCTCTTCAGGCCTCCACGACGTTTTACCATCGCTTCACCTTGCCCAGGCATAGCTCGTCAGGCTTCAGGTCTTAACCATGTGACTCAACCGCACTTGCATACGGCTCCCCTCGTAAACTGCGGGAATTTGCTTTCGCTTCGGCTACCCTTTCGGTTAACCTCGCCACATAGATAAACTCGCTAGCTCATTTTTCTAAACGAAAGTTGCAACGCCGAAACGCCGCAACGTACTATTGCCTTTTGTTTTCAAGATCTTTTCACTCCGCGTTAGCGGTCCTTTTCAGCTTTCCCTCACGGTACTCGTACACTATCGGTCTTGTAAATATTTAGGGTTGGAAGTTATTGCCTCCCATATTCATACGCCAATTTCAAGGCGCACTACTCTTCGCTAGCAATCATCTCAATCATCGTCGATTACGGGACTATCACCCTCTATGGTCCTGCTTTCCAGCAGACTTCACCAAAAAATTTCGAGATGTAACTAGCACCACATCTCCACTGCCTCACGGCAGCGGATTCGGAACGCCCTTCTCCCTGTTCGTTCGCCATTACTAGGGGAATCTCTATTGATTTCTTTTCCTGCGCTTACTAAGATGTTTCAATTCAGCGCGTACCCGTTCTCTAATGAGAACATGAGCCTAAGCTCATCCGAAGTCGGATTAGGTAATCTGGGGATCAAAGACTGCATGCGTCTACCCCCAGCTTATCGCAGCTTGCCACGACCTTCATAAGTTTCTCAAGCCAAGCTATCCAACAAAAGGCTTCTCTATTGTGTGCATTGCTTCCATCAATTGAACATCAAGTGTGCTCAATAACACAGTTGCTCAGATCACGAGATCTAAGCTCTCAATTACACAGATGGTAAGTCCGTGCTCCTCAAATTCGAGGTGTGTTGAGTATGATTCCAAGAATAGTTTCTTGGGATATGATTTCTTCTAACCGTTCTTTGGGGTTAGAAGACCTTTCTTTTAAAGAAAGGGACTCCATGGACCGGGTGGGATTTGAACCCACAATCTCCTGCGTGCAAGGCAGGCGCCCTACCAGGTTGAGCTACCGGCCCAAACTTCAGGTGAAGCTCGACCGCGTATTGGCCCATCTTGCACCTGGATTGGTTTTCATGTTATCATGAATATGAGATATAGTAAGTAAAGTTTTTGCAGGAGGGTACTAAACAGAATGATTTCTGTAAAGACCCTCCCGCGAAATAAAGGAGGTGATCCATCTGCAG
>CAXCBS010000220.1:0-1563 GCA_963980845.1 uncultured Candidatus Peregrinibacteria bacterium
ATATAAGCCAAAGGCTCACCTTTTTCTACGCGCTTCCAAAACTCTTCTACTTTTTTCTGCTCTTCCAAACTCAAATCCCGTTCTGGATAAGCAAAAACTTGCTCCTTAGAAACACCTAACACTTCTGCCAAAATAAGCTCCGCCTCTAGGCGTTTATCCAAAACACGGGCACTAGAAATGAAGTCCTTAACAAGAACCATGGGAGAGGAAATAACCTAATAAAATTTCATCTTCTCTCGTTTGGCACGGTACTCTTCACGTTTAAGAGCTGCCTGCCTTACTTGACGTTTGGTCGGATCTTTTTTGCGATGTTTTCGCTCTCTAAGCAAGCGCACAATTCGGGCGCGTTGCACCATTCCGTCAAAACGAGACATAAACCGCTCAAACGACTCTTTCGAACTTTTTGATACTTTGACAGTCATAAATAAATTACTTAAATAAGCGCAATTGAGTATATGGAGTGGACACCTGAAAGTCAAGACAAATCCCTGCCGCCGCGCAAATTCAGATTCCACCAGATTCAAAACATCTTCACTTATGGCATAAACACGCCCATCTTGGACCTTGACCACTGCCCCCAAAATCTCCTCGTCATCCTCAGCTTCAAACAACCAAAAATTTCCTTCTTCCCCTTCAGACATTTTTTTGAATCGATACTTACGACCCTTAATCCGCTTATTTAAGCGCGTAATGCGAGACTTAAAAGAAGCCACTCGCCCCAAATCAATTAATTTGCCGGGGAAACCATTCAAACTCAGGAAATCCATAGTTTTTTGTTTATTTTTTGTATTCCAATCATTTTACCTTAAAAATCTAACCTCTTCAACAGGTTAGGCATAAAACAAACGGACAACCCACGAAAGGGTGTTAAAATAATACTTTTATGTCATAAAAATGACTAAATGTCCAGGTTCTTCACTCTCTTAGCATGCGTTTGAATAAATTTCTTACGAGGCATAACCTCAGAACCCATTAGAGTATCAAACACCTTATCAGCGCGCTCGGCATCGTCTATGGTAACGCGAAGCATTCGTCGTGTCTCAGGATCCATAGTAGTTTCCCACAATTGTTTAGGATTCATTTCACCAAGACCTTTATAACGTTGAATACCAATTTTTGCATCAGGACCAGCTTCATTTATAAATTTTTCTTTAGCCTCATCCGAGAAAACATATTCTACGCGTTTTCCTTTTGAAAGTTTATAAAGAGGTGGCTGAGCAATATACAAATGCCCACCTTCAATTAACGGAAGGAAATAACGATAGAACAAAGTAAGTAGTAGCGTTCTAATATGCGCTCCATCCACATCCGCATCAGTCATAATCACCACACGCTCATAACGAAGTTTCTCAAGGTCAAAAAATTCTCCAATTCCAATTCCAAGCGCAATAATTAACGCCTTGATTTCATTATTACCCAAAATTCGATCCATTCGCGCGTGCTCAACATTCAAAATCTTACCTCTAAGCGGCAAAATAGCTTGAATTTCTCTATTACGACCCTGTTTAGCCGATCCACCCGCAGAATCTCCCTCAACAATAAACAATTCAGAATCTGCTGGAT
>CAXCBS010000221.1:0-1561 GCA_963980845.1 uncultured Candidatus Peregrinibacteria bacterium
GATTTCCTTCTTTCCTCTTTCTTGAATGGTAACTGGCGCCAGGATGAGGGGAAACGACAGGCTATTGTTCATTACTGCGTAACATCAGTTACTTACAAAGAGATGGTTCAACTCATTTCACTCCATTCAATGAAGAAAAGTCGCTCGCGATTTTAGCGTTAACAAATCGAAATAGCAAAGCATCCTTTTTAGGAGTAAATTTAATTTTTACGCCAAGCACTCCGGAACCAAGGAAACCTAATCCTGTTTGATCTTTTAGTGAATGAACAAAAAGAGAAACCAAATACTTTAATGGGAGAGTAATTATCCACACCAACCCCACACCGATCATTATAGCTAAAAATAAAGCACCAACAAGTAAAATAAAATTATCTCCGGCCGACCCTAATAAGGGAGCTAAAAAAAGTACGATAGGGAAAGCTCCAAGACCTGCCAGAATGTTTATTGCTTTAAGGATAGTATTATTCCTTTCCGATTCTTTCATATGTGTTTTGCAAAACGGAATCGTCACTTTGGTTGAATAGCTCTTTGTTACAAATCGCCCCCTATTGTCCTCATAATGACTTTGTCCCTCAACAGGCTGCACTACTTTTGTTTCAGCCGGTAATTCACAGTATACGCATTTGTTTGGAAAAGCAACAACGGCAATGCGATTGGTTGAGAAGGGTACCTTAACATAGGTGGCCATCATAAAACTCCTTAAATTAGATACAGACTGTGGATTGCCAAATAAGTGTTTACACACAAACTCCCCCTTATTCTACAATATTCACAAAGCCAAACCAATACCCTCTACCGCAAATCAAAAACCAAATACGCCTCCCCCTCTGCGTAGAGGGGATAATTTCTATTCAAGTAATTGCGTAATTCTTCCTGTGCTTCCCACTCTTCAAAATTGGTGACCAAAAAGAAGCTGCGGTCTTTGGCGTGTTTGTTAAAAGTTTGGACAAAGTTTTGCGGGTTACCGCGTTTTTCCTGATACCAGAGATCGCCCGCGGAGGGCCAGGAGGTGACGTTGAGCCAACCCCAATAATTGAGTCTGTAACCATAATCTTCACTGAGAGCGACGGTTTTGCCTTGGTCGCGCAATATGTCACCAGCTTCGCGGTAGCTCTCGGCGAGGGGGCGGTAATCTACTGCTCGGAGTTCGGTACGAATTGTCCACGCGGCACCGAGCAGACCCAGTGTCCACGCGGAAATAAAGATGAGGCGCGGCAGCATGCCTTTTGACCGTGAGCGTAGCGTCTCACTCAGCATCTCCCCAAGCGGCGCTAACGATAACGCGACCACGGGCAGGAAGGGCATCTGATAATAATCATGGGTCGAAAAATGGTAGTTGAAGATCAATCCGTAAAGGATATATCCGCCCCATAAGCCGATCAGAATCCCGTTTTTCTTTTTGGGGAAAAGCAGCAAACCGAGCAGGGAGAGCGCGATGGCGAGATAGCCGATCACCTCATCGAGATTAAGTCCCCAGCGTAAATAAAAGGAGGGCGAAATGAGCAGCTCGGGGAAAAAACGCCCCGCAGAGCCGCCGGATGCGCTGCCGCCGAGTGCCATC
>CAXCBS010000222.1:0-1552 GCA_963980845.1 uncultured Candidatus Peregrinibacteria bacterium
CTCGGCATTCCTGCTGAACCGCTCTTCCGATCTAAATCATCTAATCCTTTTACTCCATGAATAATTTAAGTAAAGCGGTGTTAGAAAAAATAAAAAAAGGCGGTCTCCGGCCGCGTCCTAAGTGGCAGTTTGCTGCTTGGCGGGTGCTGTTTTGGTTGATTTTTGTATTATCTGTTTTTATTGGTGGAGGTGCTTTTGGAATGATTTTTCATCAATTAATGGGAACTGAATGGGGATTTATGCATCGCGGCATGATTTCTCCCTTTTATGGGGTAATGTTACTACTCCCCTACATCTGTTGGCTGAGTGTTTTGGGACTTATGGTGGCGTTGTCGTTTAAAACTTTTTCTAAGACGAAAAAGGGCTATAAATATCGCCCGTTAATGGTGATTGGATTAAGTGTTGGAATTTCATTTTTGTTGGGATTATTTGTTTATCAAACACAAATTTCACATGGAGTGCACGAACATATGAAAGGGTTTGGGCCGTATGGTAAATTCCACCAAGAGCACGATGCGATGTGGGTTGCGCCAGAGAATGGAATTTTAATGGGAGAGATTACTAATGTTTCGGAAACAAATTTTGAATTGCAAGCCATGCAGGGTGAAAACTGGACTGTTCATTTTATGGAAGACGTAGAAATCGAAGCTGGCGATCGAGCTTTTATAATGGGTAAAGAGATGAATGAAAACGAATTTGAAGCCACGGAAGTTAAGGTTCAGGGTGGCCGTTTTGAAAGAAAATTCGGACCACGTTCGTAGTAAATGAGTGAAGATACCATGGAATCTTCTTTACTACTTTTTAATTTTCATCTCATGAAAACAAAATTTACATCACTAATGGTTTTAGCACTGATGGTTTCAGCGCTATCAGTTACGGCTGTGGCCTCAGCTTGCGCAGACAAGGAGGTTCGCCAAGGAGAGGGTTTTGAGGAAATGCAGGCCTTAGTTCAAGATGGCGACTATGAATCCTGGGCTATCCTCATGGCCGAAAAAGACAACTCTCATGCCTCTCAAATGCTAGAAGTTATTAACGCTGACAATTTCTACCTACTCAGTGAAATGGCTGAAGCACGGGAAAACCATGACCGCGAAACAGCTCGTGAAATCATGGAGGATCTGGGTCTAGAATTCCCAGGTCATCGTGGCCAGGGCCGACACAAATAAAAACTATTTGAACAAGAAAATCGTGGCTCTCAAGGTGAGGGCCACGATTTTATTTGCGACTCTTAGTTCTGCTGCTTAAGTTCTTCTAATACCTCTTCGGCGTGGCCCTTGGCTTTTACCTTGTCCCAAATGCGGATAATGCGGCCTTGAGGCCCAATAAGAACAGTGGAACGCACTGTGCCCATGAATTCGCGGCCCATCATTTTTTTGGGACGCCAAACCCCATAAAGTTTTTGGACTTCACTGTCTGGATCAGATAAAAGCTCTACTGTTAGGTCTTTTTTGCTCGTGAATTTTTTATGAGAAGCACAGGAGTCTTTGGAGATTCCAAGGACAACGGCGTTTTGAAGGGCGAAATCTTTTTTTAGTCGGGTAAAATCTAGAGC
>CAXCBS010000223.1:0-1537 GCA_963980845.1 uncultured Candidatus Peregrinibacteria bacterium
TTTGAATGTTTTAAACGAACAACTTCATCAATAACTGCATGAGTAAGCGGCCCTTTCACAGAGCGACCCCATTTTTTTTCATGAAAATATTCATGAGTTTTTTTGGGATCAGCTCTAAGTCCGCCCGGTATATTTTGCTCTAATCCCATGTAGATCTCACGTTTCCCAACCGTATCAAGTAACATTGGGACTGAGTCAGCTTGATGTTCAACTTCCAATTTAACTGATTCATCATCAAATCTTTCCAAAACTCGTCCTTCGGCAAAAGTGGTTCCACCATCAGAGAACGGGTGCATTTTATCCGTTAAAACATCATTTGCCTTAGACAAATCACCTTCAACAGCCCACGTCATTAGCGCCAATTTAGAGGCTTGTTCTCCAGAATCAGGGCCACCCATCCCATCTGCTACGGCATATCTTTCTTCTCCAGGAACAATCGCAAATCCATCTTCATTATGAACTCTCCCTCCAAGTGAACTCCACGCAAAAGTTTGAGTTTCCTCATCGAAATAGTGCTTTACGGATTTCACTGTTACTTCCGGCGCCACCAATTTAGCTCCACAAACCGCCTCCAGCCGTGGCGTTAATAATGCCAATTCATCCAAGCTTAATTGATGGTCAATTCGCGCGTGACTTTTACCTCCTACCATTAAGACAGTTCCTTTAGGTAGCATCTCCTCTAAATCACTATAATCAACTACCCATTCATCAAGTGAAATTGCCTCCAGTTGGGTTTGTTCTACTTCGGCTGCTTTTTCCTGTGCAATTTTTATAGGGTCTTTTACAGTCACAATAACCTCAAATCCTTTCCCATAGTTATCGGGGTCTTTTGGGATAATTTTAATATCATCAATGCCCCATTCACCTTCTAAGTCAGTTTTTTGTTCAGCGTAAGTAGCCAGCCTTGGTAAAAATTCAGATCGCGATAAAAGCCCAAAAAGATATTGATCAAAATCATTAAAAAGTTTCTCTGGAGCTCCTTCTAATTGAGCATCCTCAAAAACAATTGATAGTTTGTGAGTAGCAATTATTTCTGAAAGAGCCGCATCTGGTACAGAGAGATATTTATCTGAAATCTGACGTGTCAACGCCATTCCACGAGTAAGTTCCAAGGTTTCTAAAAAAGCTTCAACTCGTTCCCGAGACGCCTGTTTCTGAAGTGATACCGGCAAGCTAGGTGTTTCCTTATCATTACAAAGAATAAGATCATTTGCCACCATCACCGCCACATCACTCATTAGGCGGTCCATTTTTTCTGGTGTATCAATAATCACTTGCGACCCATTTTCTAAATCCGCTTTTATAATTCTAATTTCCGGGCCATCAGAGCCTGGGTGCATTCTGATTTTAAGATTTACAATTTGATAGGCTTCATCATCAGATAAATTAATTTCACTATAGTCACGGATTTTCATTGTTAGGACGTAGGAATCTTCACGATTTTCTAGGACAATTCTATTGTCCATTGGGCGAACATCATACGTCCCATCCTCGGTATCCAAAACTTCTTGGATTCGATCCACTATGTATTGAAAAC
>CAXCBS010000224.1:0-1514 GCA_963980845.1 uncultured Candidatus Peregrinibacteria bacterium
TAAAACTAAAATCAAAAAACCATGGATTTCCTCAAAAACTTCAAACAAAAGGCCTGCCGCATTGCCTGCAACCACTTAGCGTCTGCAAAACCGGCAAGATTAGTGTTTTTTGGCGGTGGTGACACACCTTCGCATGACACCTCTGGAGACGATTTACAAAAACAAATTGACGCCAAAGAACAACAATCTGAAAGCGATGAAGATCTTCATAAAGAGTTAGCTGATGAGTTTGGAGTTCTTCGAGTAATGCTTGAAACAGCCCGAGGAAAAGACGATGTAAACATTGACGAACACAACAGCATACAACAAATGATCGATGAATTAGTCAGCAAACAAATCGACGAACGCCTAGCCCTTATGGAAGAGGCCCAAGCCAGCGTCGAAGAAGCACCTGAAACAAGTGCTACTGAACAATTAGGAACCCTAAAAACCAACATCGGGGTATTAGAATTTCCAGATTTAATTGGAGAAGAAGGAGGACAAATCCGAGGAACTATACTCCGCCTACTTGATAAGGCGCAAAAAAAATGCAAAGAAAATCCAGACTTAAGCGCTTTAGACGCTTTTAATCAGGCATTACAAGAAAATCCTCCAGAAATAGCCCCAGGTTTAGAAGACGAACTCCAAGAAGGAATCGAATTCATGCAAGGAGAACTAAGCCCTGATTACCTTGAAACCACAACCACAACCGAAACAGTCACAACCGAGCCAACCGAAGCTCCCGCCATTCAAGCAGTCGAAGCCGAAGTCGCGCCTAAACCAGTAGTTACACCCGCCGAAACTGTTACCGAAGACGTGGAAACTGAACGTGATTCCAAAAAACTCCCTAAATCTGAAGTTGAAGGGAAAACTCTCCCGGAAATCGCAGCTGCCAATGACATGACATTAGAAGATTTAATTACACTCAATGAAACAGAAAGTTCGAATTTTAAAATTCTAGGAACTCACCCAACACGTGGAGATTATTGTGGCATGGATCACGATGTTTACGTCTACACAGAAGCTGCTCCAACACCACCATCCGTTGACGAAGGAGCCCAATGGAATGAAAGAGTACACCAAGAAGGCCGAGAAAAAAGCGCAGAGCTAGCCACTGGTGCTTACGAGGTAGAACTAGCTGATGTTCAAATGCTTCGGAGCAGTGATATTTACCGCTCTGGATTAGGAGATCGTGCTGTTGATCTACCAAAATTTTTACGCCACAAAAATGGCGATAATTTCACTCATTTATTCGAGAGAGCTAAGCAAGCTGAAGACTCTCAAACTCAAGAAGTTATTCGCATTATTCAAAACGAAAACGGATTTGATTGGGATGCTAAAGAGTTCCGCGACGTTGTCCGTCGTGGACCAGGTAGTCGTCCCGGTGTAGAAGAGCTTACTTTCAAAGACTTAACCAAAGAAAAATACGGCAAAACTCCAAGCCAGTTTTTTGATCACTACGATGAACTTACTGAAAAAATTAACACTATTGACACTCAAATTTATCAAACTCTCTATGACTTAGAAGATGCTGT